>JANQMQ010000373.1 GCA_028279995.1 Candidatus Phaeomarinibacter sp.
GGATGGTATTCCCGCAATCATCAGCCTGCATCAATTGGAATATGCCCGCCAGTTCGCCGATCGCATTGTCGGACTGTCGCACGGTGCTGTCGTTTTTGACGGCCCGCCGTCCGACCTGACGGAACAGATGCTCGAGCAGATCTACGGCCCGACCCGTTAGGGGCGTGCGTAACAGCCGGCCTGGATCTCCCAGGGTCGGCCATCCACCCAGAAGGAGGGGAACCTGTGATACAATTGAAGGCACTTGCAAAACTGGCCCTTGTCGGCCTCTTCAGTGCAGCGGCTACTACTGCCATGGCCGTCGGCACCCACAATCCGGACACCTTGAAGGTAGCGCTGTTGCCAGATGAAAATGCGGCAACGGTCATTCAGGACAACAAGCCGCTGGCGGCATATCTGGAAGACAAGCTCGGCCGCGATATCGAGCTGATCGTGACCACAGATTATTCGTCGATGATCGAAGCCATGCGCTTCGGGCGCATCGACGTGGCCTATTTCGGTCCCGCTTCCTACACCATCGCGAAAGACAAGATGAGCGGCGGTGATCTGGATATCACGCCCTTTGCAGCCCGCCTCAAGGGCGGCGCTACCACCTACCAGTCCGTAATCATTGCAAATACTGAAGCGGGTATTTCGTCGATTGAAGACATGAAAGGAAAGAACCTGGACGTTGCCTTTGGTGACCAGGCGTCGACTTCCAGCCACTTTGCGCCGAAATACACAATGATGCTGGCCGGTATTCAGCCCGGCGAGGACTACAAGCAAAACTTCCTCGGCGCGCATGATGCCGTTGCTATCAACGTCCAGCGCGGCAATGCGCAGGTCGGCGGTCTGAGCCGCCCGATCTTCGAGCGACTGGCCGCCAACGGCAAGATCGATGACAGCAAGGTCGTTGTGCTCGCCTACTCCGCTGATATCCCGCAATATCCTTGGGTTATGCGCACGGACATGACCGAGGAACTGCAGACAGGCATTCGTGAGGCTTTCCTCGGTCTGAAGAAGGGTGATGCGGCTGCTGACGGCGTGCTGACGCCATTCAAGGCTGATGGCTTCGCGGCCATTACTGACGCGGACTACGACATCATCCGCGACATCCGCAAGAACGTGCAGGGCGAGTAAGAGCCCGTCACGCGATCCGGCGTTTCATCTGGAGTTGGTTATGAGCATTGGCCCTACGGTCTCTACGCGAGATAAGAAAGATCTCCATCTGGTTCTCGCGAAAGAACAACGGGGGCGTATGGCCCTGACCCTCCAGGTGGCGCTGGTGATGGCCGCTATCTTCGTATGCCTTTGGGTGAGTGGCCTGCTCGACTATGAACGCCTCTCGGAAGGCTTGCCGGCTATCGGTGTGGTCGGATTCGAGATGTTCCCGCCCGACTTCCGCCGCTGGGAAGCCTGGATTTCCCCGATGATCGACACCGTTGCCATGTCGGTCGCGGGCACATTCGTTGCGGTCGTGTTTTCTGTCCCACTCGCCTTTCTCGCCGCCAGCAACACAGCACCCGGCCCCATAACCCTTGGTGTGGCCCCCATGGTGCTCAACACCTTGCGGTCAATTCCCGAACTGATCATGGGCATCATCTTTGTGGCCGCTGTAGGGTTTGGCATGCTGCCCGGCGTCTTGGCTCTTGGCCTT
>JANQMQ010000385.1 GCA_028279995.1 Candidatus Phaeomarinibacter sp.
GTAGGACTCCCATCGCAACACAAGCTATTGTCCGCCCCAAACAGCGTTTCAAGGAGACAGACAGTGACCCATGATCTCATCATCCGCGGCGGCACCATCGCTGACGGCACGGGCAACACAACCTTCACCGGCGATATCGCCATCACGGGCGACACCATCACCGAGGTGGGAACTGTCTCCGGCGCTGCAGTCCGCGAGATCAACGCAAACGGAGCCCTGGTCACACCCGGCTGGGTCGACATCCACACCCACTATGATGCGCAGGCAACCTGGGACACGGCTCTCGCCCCGTCGTCGTGGCACGGTGTCACCACCGCCGTCATGGGCAATTGCGGTGTCGGCTTTGCACCCGCCGCGCCAGACAAGCACGAATGGCTCATCGGCCTGATGGAAGGCGTCGAAGACATTCCCGGCGCCGCCATGACGGAAGGGTTGACCTGGGGCTGGGAAAGCTTCCCCGGATATCTGGACGCGCTGGACCGCCACAACTACGCCATCGACATTGCGGCACAGGTGCCCCATGGCGCGGTGCGCGGCTATGTCATGGGCGAGCGTGGCGCCCGGAACGAAGAAGCCAGCGACGAGGACATCGCCCGCATGGCCGAGATCGTTGAGGAAGGCGTACGCGCAGGCGCCGTCGGCTTCTCCACGTCGCGCACCTTCCTGCACAAGGCGATTGACGGCGAATACGTCCCCGGCACCTTCGCCAAGGAAGACGAACTCTTCGGCATCGGCCATGCCTTGAAGCGCGCTGGCCACGGCGTCTTCCAGATGACGTCCAACCACAAAGACATGGACAAGGAATTCGGCTGGATGGAACGCATGGCGCGCGACCTCGGCGTCAGCGTCACCTTCAATCTCGTCCAGACCGACGAAGCACCGGAGCTTTGGAAGAAGATGCTCGGCCTGCTCGACAAGGTGGACGCGGAAAACCTGCCCGTCTACGCGCAGGTGGCCGGCCGCCCCGCAGGCATCCTCATGGGCTGGGAATGCACCGTGCATCCGTTCATCGCCTTCCCAAGCTGGGCGGAACTTGCCGCCCTGTCGCCGGAAGCCCGCCGCAAGCGCGTTGCTGATCCAGAATTCCGTACACGGATGATCAACGAAACACCGGCCGACATGGAAGGCTTCGGCCTGTTCGTCACCCGCTCATTTGAAAAGATGTTCGTGCTGGATGCGAGCGACGGCTCCGCCCCAGATTACGAGCCCGCACCGGAACAGAGCGTCGCGGCTATTGCCAAGGCGCAGGGCGTCAAGCCCGAGCAGGTGATCTATGACGCCATGTGCGCCAATGGCGGCGAAGGCCTGCTCTACTTCCCACTATTCAACTACACCTCCGGCGCCATGGACCCGATCCACACCATGCTGCAGCACCCGCGCACACACATTGGCCTGGGCGACGGCGGTGCCCACTGCGGCGCCATCTGTGATGCGTCCATTCCCACCTTCATGCTCACCCATTGGGTAAAGGGACGGACGCGCGGCGACAAGCTGCCGCTGGAGTTCATCGTCAAACGCCAGACCCGAGACACCGCTCTTCTGTATGGCTTCGCTGACCGCGGTCTCATCAAGCCGGGCATGCAGGCCGATATCAACGTTATCGACCTAGACAATCTGTCGATCCCCGCCCCCCACATGGCCCACGACTTGCCCGCCAATGGCAGGCGTCTGGTGCAGGAGGCGTCGGGATACATCGCGACCTTCAAGTCGGGTGCCGTGACGTTTGAAAATAGCGAGGATACAGGGGCACGCCCGGGCGGGTTGCTGCGCGGACCGCAGACAGTCTGAACAGATAGTCGGAGAAGAACATGCCCAAGGGCCCTGTGTGCGTCATCGGGTGCAGCGGATTCGTCGGATCACACGTTGCCGCAGCCCTTTTGGAGGAGGGCTACGATGTCCGCGGCACGAGCCGTGGGAGCGTCCAGCACCCCTGGCTTCAAACGGAGTTGACCGTCAAAGCGACCGATGGTGCCAACTTAACGCTTGTCGACGCGGACCCGCTGGACCGGGCAAGCCTGGTGCGCGCCTTTGATGGCTGTAACGGTCTCGTCAACTGCGCGGGCCTGACAAAGCAGGAGATGGCGACGGTCGATTTCATGCAGGCGATCGCCGGCACGATCTGTGATGCCGCTCTGGAAGCAGGTGTACCGAAGGCGGTCTTCACCTCGTCCACCGGATCGACAAACCCGCCCGGCGGAGACCCGGCTGAAAAACGTGAGATGGTTCATTGGTCAGACGACAGCGAACAACTGGCCGCCAGGAAATTCGCCGCCGCTGCGAAGACACGATATGACCGGACCATTCTGGCAAAGTCAGAGGCATCGAAGGGTCGCCTGCGCTGTGCCACCATCAATCCGTCGATGATCACCGGCCCTACGCTGGGTCCCAAGCCCAATTCAGGTCACCGCGCGTTCGCCGCAATCCTCAAAGGTGAGCGCATGGGGGACAGTATTCCCAATGGCTCGATGTCGATGATTGACGTCCGCGACCTGGCGGCGCTCCACATCGCCGCGCTGGAGAAAGAAGATGCGCAGGGCCGCTACTTCGGCGTCAAGCGCAGCTGGCACTGGCGCGACATCCTCGCAGCCCTTGCCGATATTGTGCCGAGCTACACACCACCGCTGTGGGATCCGGACGTGGTGCCCGCCACGCCAACGGGGTTCGATACATCACGACGCGACAGCCTTGGTGTGGAACTACGAGACTTGCACGAAATGCTCGAAGCCATGGTCGCCGACATCCGCAAGCACGGCCTGATCTAGAGCACACTCAGGTCTGCGACACCCTCGCCATCTCGCTCTCAAAGGTCTTGAGATCAAAATAGTCGCGCCACTTGCGGATGATCTTTCCGTCGAGTTCGAAGGCGCCCATGACCGGCAGGGTCATCCACTGGCCGTTGATCAGGAACTTGTCGCTGCGCTCGGTCAGGACAGTGCCATCTGCAGTCTCCGAGATGCCGTGAACCACCCAGTCGATCTCGCTGGCTGAATTGAAGAAGGCTTCGAGCACGCCGCGAATGGCGGCGGTGCCCGTTACCGGGTCCATTGGTAGATTGTGATAGAAGCTGGCGTCGTCGAAAAAGCTCATGATCTTGTCAAAATTACGATCGTTCCAGGCGCCGATGAACGCCATGACCACATCCGAGTTCGCTGACATCTGCCGGTCTCCCTTGTCTGCTATTGTCCCATCAGGGCAAACAGCTTGGACCGCACTTCCTCGCGGTAATAGTCCGGCACCCGCAGGAGATTGGATGCCCGGTTCATGAGGTTCTCCTCAAACACGTCCACCTTGCCGTCAGCGGCAACAATCTCGAACATCATCTCGAGCACGGAAATGCGGCCGTCCCGGTCCATCTGTTCGGTCACAACGTTGGTGAACTTGAACAGGTCCGTCGCATCGCGCTCGGCCACCTTGGCTTCGTTGAACAGGTCTTCCGCCTCCCGGTTCGACAGCTCGAACTTGCCCTTGAGAAGATCAACCAGCTTCATCGCTTCCTCTATGGTTTCTTCACCATCAATGACCAGCGACCGGACCAGCAGGGTGGCAATGGCTTTTTGCAGCTGCGCGTCTTCGGCAGCGCCTTCTTCCTCCTCCCCCATCAGGGATTTGAAGCGGGCCGTAATGTCATCGAGAAAACCCATGGGGCGCATTTCCTTCTGCCTGGAGGCATGAGTGATTGGATCGCGCTCACATATAGGCGGATTTTCTGTCCTGGTCAGGTGCTAATTGGCAGCCTCAAGCGCCCTGCATGATCCGCAGGCCGTTGCCGTCCGGGTCCCGCACATCAAGGCTGCGGGAGCCGTCATTGTTGGTGGCAATCACGGCATCAGGTGCCAGGGGAGAGACCCGGGTGAGCAGCGCATCCAGATCACCCGCAACAAGATGAAAGTCCCGGTCCTGCCCGGGCACGCCATCACCCCCGCCCTTGCCGGGGACATAGAGCGCTAGTCCGATATCCGCCCCGCCAAGCTGCGCCCAGCCATACTCCTCGGACACAAAGTCCGCCGTGAGGCCAAAGCCCTGACTGTAGAAGTCCACCGCCCGCGCGAGATCCGTCACGGGAATTTTCAGAAAAGCCAATCCAAGGGTCATCTGCCTGCCTGATGAAACGGGGTCCGTCGGGTTCAGCAACAGCCTACACCCGTCCGGCATCTCTCCGACAGGTGTCAGACTATTTTTCGCCGGTCTGGATATAGGGGCTGTTGGGCACACCGCCGTGGCACAGGACGTCAGCGTGTGCATCGCCCGAGATCAGGGTCCACTGCCCGGCATTGGAGCAGCGGTAGAGATGATCGCCCCAGACCACGCGATGACAGGTAGGGAAAACATATCTGTTGCGCGCGCCCCCGGGAATGCGGATTTCCTGCCGGGCTGTTCCCTCCGGCAGATTGAACCGCAGCCACGTATGGGCACTGGACGCGCGGTTGATGGTTTTCGGCGCGCAGGACGCCGACGCGGGCGCAGCAGTTCCTCCAAACGCGCCACCGCGAACGGAGACCGGAATGCCGCTGTGGCGTGCATATGTGCCGTCAATCACATAGCTGTCCGGCTGGCCCTTCCTCACCGTGGCCGTAAACGTGCAGTCGCCGCCGGAGAGTGTCAGACCTTGAACGCCGTTGTCGCGAAGGGTGCAGGAGCCGGACGTGATCCGCACCTCCGGATGTTCGTCCTCCACCATATGCTGACCACCGAGCAGCCGCTGGATCGACAGCGTCCCCAGTACATTCTTCAGCAGCACCCCATCGCCGACGACCAGGTCCTTGATGCAATACCCGTTCGTCTCACTGACCCAAAGAGCACCGTCGTCCACGACACGCTCACACCCTTCCGCTGCCTGCGCCGGCGGCGCCGCACCCAACACGACCAGGGCTGCAAGGGCGGCTGCCACACCGGCGGCGGCAAGGCCCGATAGAGTTTGCTTCTGCATGTGAATATCCGCCATTCAATTGAGCTGCGTAGAAGGACAGGCACCCACCTGCCACGTACCTCTATTTTTCGCCGGTCTGGATGTAAGGACTGTTGGGAACGCCGCCATGGCACAACACGTCCGCATGGG
>JANQMQ010000394.1 GCA_028279995.1 Candidatus Phaeomarinibacter sp.
TTCATGGATACGGCGCTCCACATTCTCGACCACCACGATAGCATCATCCACCACGATGCCGATGGCCAGGACCAGGCCGAACAGAGACAGTGTGTTGAGCGAGAAGCCCAGCCCCTGCATGACGGCAAAGGTACCGATAAGCGAGATCGGGATCGCAATGATGGGAATGAGCGAGGCGCGCACGCTCTGCAGAAACAGGAAGATGACCAGCGACACAAGAATGACGGCTTCAAGGATCGTTGCCTGCACGGCGGCAATGGATTCCTCAACGAACTCCGTCGGATTCCAGATCACCTCATAGTCGAGCCCCTCAGGGAAATCCTGTGACATGCGTTCGACGGTTGTAAGAATCCCCTCGGCGGTTTCCAGAGCGTTGGAGCCCGGCTGCTGGTTGAACAGCATGGCAAGGGCGGGGGAGGTGTCGAGCTTGGCATTTGTGTTGTAGTCGCGTGCGCCCAGCTCAACCCGGGCCACGTCGCGCAGGCGTACCTGGCGGCCCTCGTCACCTGTTTTGACGATAATCTGTTCGAATTCTTCGATGGTCTCCAGGCGACCCAGTGTCTGCACGCTGATTTCAAACGCGCCCTGGATGCTGGTCGGCTGCTGGTCAAGCACGCCGCCGGCTACATTGACGTTCTGGGCCCTAAGAGCCTGCACGATGTCGGCGCCAGTCAGGTTGAACGAAGCGGCCCGCTCAGGATCAATCCACACCCGCATGGAGAATTCGCGGAAGCCAAATGACTGGATCTGGCCGACACCCTCCAAGCGCTGCAGTTCGTCGCGCATCTGCAGGCGTGCATAGTTGGAGATGTAGAGCTGGTCGCGGCTGCCGTCGGGAGAGTAGAGATGTACCACCAGCAGCGCGTCCGGGTTCGCTTTCACAGTTGAGACACCGAGACGGCGAACCGGCTCCGGCAGGCGTGGTTCGGCGAGGGCGACACGGTTCTGCACCAGCACCTGCGCCGTATCGAGGTCGGTGCCGGATTCAAATGTCACCGTGACAGTGGCAGTGCCGGCGCCGGTGGATTGGGAGAGGATGTAGAGCATCCCTTCGACGCCATTGATTTCCTCTTCCAGTGTGGCCGCGACGGTTTCAGCAACAGTAGTGGCGGAGGCGCCGGGATAGGTGGCGTTCACCTGGATGGTAGGTGGCGCGATGTTGGGGTACTGCGAGACCGGCAGGCTGGTATAGGCAATGCCGCCGATCAGCATGACGATGATCCAGATGACGCTGGCGAAAATTGGCCGGTCGATGAAGAAGTGTGCGATCCGCATGGCAGCCTCCCCTTACTAGTCCAAGTCTTGCGTGTCTGTTTGTCAGTGTGGTGACAGCCCTACTGGGCAGCCACCTGGGCGACGATGGATGTCGGGTCCACGGCCGGGGCAAGTTTTGCGCCAGAGGCGACGAACTGGGTTCCGGCAACGATGACACGGTCGGAGCCTTCAAGGCCACCGCGAATGACCCGCAGACCGTCGATGATGGGTCCAAGTTCGACCGTCCGGCGCTGGGCTACGTCATCGGTATCAGCGACCCATACGAACTTTTCGGCCTGGTCGGTCTGAATGGCGCTGTCGGAGATCATGACGGCGTCATACTCACCGGAGCCCACGAGGCGCAGGCGGCCGAACATGCCCGGCGCAAAAGTGCCGTCGGGATTGGCGAAAGTAGCGCGGCCCCGCATTGTACCCGTCGAGATGTCCAGCTGGTTGTCGACGAAGCTCATTGAGCCCGTGTGGCTGAAGCTGGCTTCATCCAGCAGCTTGACCTGAACCGGATTGGCATTGTCGCGAGACCCCGGGCGTGAGCCGCTCTGGTCCAGGCGGACATATTTCAGATAGTCAGCCTCGCTGGCGGTGAACTCGAAGTGGATCGGGTCCATGGAGACGATGGTGGTCAGCAGTGTGCCGCCCTGGGCGCCGCCATTGATCAGGTTGCCGAGGCTCACGAACTCATCGCTTATCCGGCCAGTGATCGGTGAGCGGACTTCCGTGTATTCGACATCCAGCCGGGCGGCTTCGACCCGGGCATTGGCAGCTTCGACCGAAGCGGATGCGCTATTCATTTCAGCGAGGTGCTGGTCATAGCGGGCACGGCTCACGTGGCCCTTGCTGACCAGCGTCTGTGTGCGGCCAAGCTGCTGGCGGGCGAGGCGCAGGCGGGCCTGGGCTTCACCGGCTTCGGCTTCCGCGAGGCGGAGCGCCGCTTCAAAAGGACGGGCATCGATCTTGAAGAGCAGGTCGCCCTTCTTGACCACCTGACCCTCCGTGAAGGCGACTTCGGTGAGGTATCCGGAGACACGAGAGCGAACATCGACGCGGTCAATGGCTTCGAAGCGGCCTGTATATTCGTCCCACTCAATGATCGGCTTGACCGTTGGATAGGCCACGGTGACCGGCGTTGCCGGGGCTTCAATTGGCGTGTCAGCAGCGGGGCTGGCGTTGGAAGGGGCAAACTGTGTTGCGGCGGCGCCGAGGATGGCCACTGAGGCGACCGTTGCTGCGGCGATGGTTTTGAAGTTCCGGGTCATGGGACAAAGCTCCTGCGTGCGCGGAATCGGTGTTTTTCCGCGGTGTTTAAAGTCGGTTGTCGGTGGTCGGGGTGGCTTGCCCCTCGTTGTTGACCCTAACTTAGGGAAGAACGGGTTCGTCGATTAGATTGGCAAATGTTGGATCATTCAAAAGCTCTGCTTTTGAATTGGGGGCAGATGGTCCAAATACGTCTTGTTCTTCAGCCAGAAAGGCGGATGACGCGGCCAGATCGATAAAGCTGCGCTCGATCGCTGCCATTCGGTCCGTCGCTTCGATACCCTCCGGCGAGCCGACGCCGTTGGCATAGGCTTCCAGGTCCGGCCACCAAATCTCAATCAATCCGTCAAAAGCTGCATGACCGAGACTGCGAACCTGGCGGAAACACTCATTGTATGGTGTTTCGACCGGGAGGCTGCGCGTGTAGCGCACGGCCCCTGTTACATCTGCAAGGCTGGCGATCAGCGGGCCGTGACTGGCCCGCCAGATGCGCTCGAAGTCTTCGACCGACAGATCAGGGCGGCGCTTGATGAGATAGGTGAGTTTGAGCATGGGGTCTCCTCCGCTTGGGTTTTAAGGTAGCGGTGTCCGACACCAAGTATTAGATTGGCAAAAGTTGGCTCACACTAAAGCAGGACTTTAGAATGTCCCGGCATGCATCCACCTCCCTGGCATCCTTCATCCGGTCGGCGGAACTCGGCAGTTTTGCAGCTGCGGGCAAGGCTTTGGGCATTTCGCCCGCGGCGGTCGGCCAGAACGTCAAGCGCATGGAAGACGCCTATGGCGTCAAGCTTTTCAACCGCACCACCCGAAAGATGAGCCTGACCCCTGAGGGTGCGCTGCTGTTTCAGCGTGCACGCGGGCCTCTCAAGGAACTCGACGAAATTGATGCACTGTTTGATGAAAGCCGCGGCGTCGTCTCTGGTGTCCTGCGGATTACGGCGCCCAAACGCTTCGCCGTCCGTACCCTGGTGCCGCTGATTGCCGAGTTTCGCGACCTGCACCCGGAAATCGAGATCGACTTGGATGCCGCTGACAGCGTCCGCGACTTCGTCGACGACCCGGTGGACATCGCTTTTCGCATCGGGGAACCGGGCGACTCAACCATGATCGCGCGACCCATTTCGGAGCTGCCAGTCTATACAATGGCGTCACCGGCCTATCTTGAGAAGTACGGCACGCCCACCCATCCCCAGGATCTGGACTCACATGAGTGTATTCGTTACCGGTTCCCGGGGTCGGGCGCCATGTGGAATTGGGCCTTCGACATTGAGGGCGAAATCAAACGTTTCAACCCAGCAACGCGCCTGATTTTCAATGACCCCGAAGTTCTTTGTGAGGCAGGGCTTGCAGGCATCGGGCTGATCCAGCTCGACGGCTACTATGCACGTGAGCATGTGGCGTCCGGTGATCTCGTACCCATCATGATACCCTTCACCGCCAATCTGTTCAGCCTGTACCTGTGTTATCCCTCGCGCGAAAACATACCGCTCCGTATACGGAGATTTATTGATTTCTCGCTTGACCGCATGCCACGTGACTGCTTTGCCATGCGTGACCTGGTGGAAGATCTGATTGTTACGGGGTGATCAAGTTCCTGAAGGCCAAAGCACCTGCGACGATCTGGGGAAATGGTGGAGCCAGTCGGGGGGGGGCGAACCACTCGAACTCCTCCTCTCAACGAGACACCCAGCCATCTCCACACCATGTGCGCTTTCCCAAATGAGAAGCAACTGCGCTAAATGATGCTTCAGAGAGAAGTTGACGCTCCTTTCAGTTGGGACCAGTACAGCTTGTCCGTAGCGCCATGGGTATGGTTCACACTCAAAATACCTGAGTGGCAGTCGAGTGCTTCTCGTAGCCGAAACTTATTGGATACTTAAGACAACTCGCGCGCATATCACGCCCGCGAGGTTGGTGCTTCATCAGCCCCTAATTGAACACTCATTTCCGAACTAGTCTCCGGCCGGCCAAACCTGGTCTCTGGTGAAGAAACTCGCCAAGAACGGCTATCGGGAAATTGGCTTAAGAGACGCCAAGCGAGTTCGAATCCTCTCAAGCCAAATTCCGCCAGACAGTTAGTCTCTGCACTGACCAATTATCTGCGATTAGTTGGTTTGAATGGTGTTTTTGTCCCGGGTCTGACGCGTGAAAGAGACCAGAAAAGCTGGCTGGGGCGGCAGGATTCGAACCTGCGCATGGCGGCATCAAAAGCCGCTGCCTTACCACTTGGCGACGCCCCAGAAGCGCTTCTGACGAAGCGCGAAACCGGGAACATAAAGAGCGTGCGGGTCGGGTGCAACGGCGTTTTGCGCGGTATGAACGAATACCCAAATGTGTGTTTGCTGATTAAGGAAATCATACTTGCGGGAGGCAGCATCCTCCCGCTATAACGCCGCCTTCGCATGGTTACGGAGTGTGGCGCAGCCCGGTAGCGCACCTCGTTCGGGACGAGGGGGTCGCAAGTTCGAATCTTGCCACTCCGACCAGCGAACCCATTGAAAATAAAGAATAATTTTGGCCCTTCGCCGATGCTTGCTCACAGCGTGCTCACAGCTGCTCACAGATTCGATTGTGCCTCGGTTGGAACGAGGGGGCCGCAAGTGTTTTTCTCACTCCTTACCCACATTTTTGGCCGTTTTTGCGCGGAATCTTGACCAAACTTGGTTTGCTGTTGCGGAAAAGAGTTGCCTGCGCTGAACTGGCTACGCGAGCCTAGGATGGATTGGGTGAACTGCTCTTTGTACGGAGTTGTTCCCGGTGTCCTGCAAGCTAGCGCGATGATCGCCGTGGTGATCTGTTCGGGTACACATTTGGACCTAAGTTTGGGCATTGGCTGACGTCAGCTGTGATCTGTCAGCCCGTCTTGGAAAATGCCAATTCGGGTGAACAGGGGAATTCTGATGAAGGACTACCTTTGGCCAGAAACATATGTCTCAGGTTTTATTTCTCGCGAGGTCGCGCATGCGATCGGCGTTGTTAGCATCAACTGGAATTGGTGTGAGTTTATTCTCGAAGGTATTTTGCATGCCTACGTTGCCGGGCCGCCAAGACTATTGCATCGGTTGACATCATCTATTGGCAACCGGACACAGACCGACATTCTTCGATCAATTGCAGAGGAAGAAGAGTCGGACGTGGAGATGGCTTCCCACCTCAAGCACTTCGCCGACATGTTTGACACAAACCGGGAGAACCGCAATCTCTTGATCCATGGATTGTGCCTTGAGGAGTATCCGGATGTTCAAGAGCCAGTCCTTCTGAGCGTGCGGGCTGAGCGGTTTATAAAAGACCGCGCGATTCCGGTCGAGGCGGCTACATTGAGCAGAGTCTGCGAGGAAACTTTGGCGCTTGCAAAATACGGTAGTGATTTAATGGATGTGGGGCGATGGGGGGAAGATGGGGAGCCTTTGCCCTTCCCAGACAAACCCAGCTTGCCACGGCAACTGACGAAGGACTTCCCGTCGCAGTTGATCGAGTTGCTCGAAAGGAACGATTGAGTTTTAAGTATGTGTTCCTGAAGCCGCCGGTCGGCCTGCCGCAACTGAAGTCATCGCGGCGAAGATAACGACGACCGTGTGTTGGACTTATGCTCACAGTATGCACACAGCTATTGCCGAAAAAAGTAGTGAATACGGGGCATAAAGAGAAAAAATATGATAATAAAAGCAATCAGTTACGCAAAAATTCCCTAATTCGGGACGAGGGGGTCGCAAGTTCGAATCTTGCCACTCCGACCAGCGAAAGTCCCTGAAAATAGACGGTTTTCGGCCTTACTGTTCCGGTGTGCAGTCGCTGATCACACGCGCGACTTGCTCGGGAAGCGGATGCGAACAGTCTGTGGCCGTTAGGGCACCTGACTCCATTGCCGTTCCAAATTCCAGTGCACCCGCAAGACTTGTCGCGACAACCAGTCCACTTGGCATAGCGCGGAGCAATTTTCCTTCATTGGCCCACCGGGCGTACCCATCT
>JANQMQ010000412.1 GCA_028279995.1 Candidatus Phaeomarinibacter sp.
GTCTATCCGCGCATGCGGGCGGCGGGTGAGAGGGTCTGGCAGGACGGATGGCGCCCCGGCCACCTCCATTTCATGATGACCACGTACAAGGAACATCGCGATATCACGGAAAAAGTGGTGCGCTCGATCCTGCGCGAGGTGCGCGATGCGGATACGCCCGCCACGATCTGGCTTGGCTCGTCAGACCGCTTCGACGAGGACATCATCGTCGACTTCCTGGAACGTGAGGCAGGGGACCTGGATCTGACGCTCCGCATCATCCGACAGAACGTGAGCGGGAAGCGCGCGGCAATCGGGCTGGTGTTGCGCGCCATGAACCGACTGCCAGTCGACAAGGATGATCTGATCGTCTTCATGGACGGTGATTTCATTCTGGACAAAGGGGCCATCGGCCGCTGCATGCCAATGTTCCAGATTGATCCCGAGCTTCAGGCCTGCACCACCGATGAAGAAGTCATCTGTATCGGTCCGCGGTGGATCGAGACCTGGCTGAAGATGCGGTTCTCCCAACGCCGCATTGCCATGCAGTCCCATGCCCTGTCCAACCGCGTGTTGACACTGACGGGGCGCATGTCCGTATTCCGGGCACGGCACCTGCTGCAGCTGGAGTTCATCCGTCTTCTGGAAGCCGACCATCTTGAGCACTGGCTCTGGGGCAAGTTCCGCTTCCTTTCCGGTGATGACAAGAGCACCTGGTACTACATGCTCTCCCACGGCGCGCGCATGACCTATGTGCCGGACGCGCTGGGATACACGGTTGAAGTCATTGAAGGGTCCGGCATGGACCGGATGGTGCAGAACTTCCGGCGTTGGTCCGGCAACATGCTGCGCAACGGCGCCCGGGCGATCAAGCTTGGCCCGCACCGCATGCCGTTCTTCATCTGGTGGTGTCTGGTGGACCAGCGACTGTCCATGTGGACCATGCTAGTCAGCCCGGTGCTCGCACTGCTGGCGACGTTCATTCAGGGCTTCGGCTACCTGGCGGGATACATCATCTTCATCTCCGTCAGCCGCATGTTGCTGTCCTTGTTCCTGTTCAGCTACTCGCGCCGGGTCCACCTTTCCTATCCATGGATCCTCTATTTCAACCAGCTGATCAATGCAGCGGTGAAGGTCTACTGCATCTTCCGGCTGTCCAAACAACGCTGGACCAACCGGGGCAACCAGTCCGCCGGCATGGGTGGGGCGTCGCTCACCGAAGTCGCGCGTGACACCATGGCGTCCTGGTGCACGGCTACCGCCGTGGCGTTGCTGGTCGTTGTGACCATGCATTACGCGGGGTTGTCCGAGATCCCCAGCCGGGCTCTCTTCCAGTCGCTATTGCTGGGCTGACACCATTGCAACCTGCGAAAACCGCCCGGTGCAAATTGCACCACCGGCGCGGTACTTCATGATCTGGTAACCCTGTTTCCCAAGCCTTTCAGCCGTTTTCCTGTCGTCGAGCGGTGGCATATCCGTTGCTCCTTCCTTCGCAACCCCACTGGTTCCGGAGTAGGAAATGGCACCGAAATTCACCAGCACCGGCAAGATCGCAGCGGCCTGTATTGCTTTGGCACTTGCGGCAGGTCTTGGGCCCATCGGCTTCAACATTGCGGTTGACCCTTACGACCGGGCGCCCATCGTTGATCTCGATCTCTACAAGGAGAAGGTCAGCGAGAAGGCGCATTACCCGCTGTGGAAGATGCTTCGCTATAGCGAGCAGAACCCGGATCTCGTTGTGCTCGGTGACAGCCGGGCACGTGCGCTGCGTGACAAGTACTGGCACGAAAACGGTGCGAGCCGCGCGTTCAACTTTGCCTATGGCGGCGCCAACATCGATGAAATTCACGCGACGTTCGATCACATCAAGACCAACAAGGACATCAAAACACTTGTCGTTGGCATCCAGTTGCGCAGCTTTGATCTCGACCACAAGGCTGGACAGAACCGTGTGCCGGAGGCCATCCGCCTGACTGAAAATCCGCTTGAGTACTATGCAAGCTGGTTTGTCGCAAAGATCGGCTGGCGCAACCTCTCGGCACGATACCCGGATGTGACGACGGCGATCACCGATCTGCGCCCGCGCCTGATAGGGACGGTACAGGCGGCCCCGATCAAAGAGGCGGATCTCACACAGATCAGTGAAAGCTGCGGCTGTGTGTTCCTGCATCACGAAGACGTGGCGCGTGGCAGAGGTGTCAATCTTGGCCTGGGTCGCTGGACCGGTCTTGGCCGGTGGTCGGGCTACTTCGATATCGATCGCATCGATCGTGACCTGCCGCGTGTCTATGCCCGTCAGGTTACGAAGAATGCCCGCTCGGACTGGCGCTCCTTTTCATTTGAAGAGCAGCTCTGGAACAAGATTGCGGATATAGCCCGGTGGGCGTCCGAAGAAGACGTGCAGCTCATCTTCGTCATTCCGCCGACGATCATCGAGATGCAGCAGCAGATCGCCGAGTACGGGCTTGGCGAAGCGAACCTCAACTTCCGGCTGCGCCTCGCCCATCTCGCTCCTGTTGTCGACTTTGATTTCGACAATCACCTGACCCGCGACCTGTCGCGCTTTACCGACGCCTATCACTTCGACGCGAAGGTCGCACGGCTGCTGGTTGGCGAGGTTCTGCAGGTGGCGAGCATGGACCGGCCGGGGGCAACGACCGCGCGACACAAACGTAGCGACATTGCCTGCCCTGTCACCCCTGCGGAGCAGACCACGAAGGTTTCTGACGGTCTCGTCACCATGAGCGAAGGCACGGCGTGCCGTATATGGAGGGCTGCCAAATGAGCACCCACAACATCACCTCAGACAAGACGTCAGCTAACACGACCCGGCCCGTTGCATGGATCGCCGCCCTTGGCATTGCCGTCATTGTCGGAACGGTGTGGTTCCTCAACCGGGACGACGCGATCCGCACGCTTGAGGCGCCCCATGACACGGCAATCGAGGCTGCGCTCAAGGAAGCACGATCGCTGCGCAAATCCGGCTACGAAGGA
>JANQMQ010000422.1 GCA_028279995.1 Candidatus Phaeomarinibacter sp.
AATTTCCGGTCCCAGATCGGGCTGTGGCTTCGTCAGCCCGCGGATTGCCCTGGGCAGTTTCTTGAGGAGGCTCATGGGTGTATTCCATCATCAGTGGGGACCGCTGAAACGCCCCGCAGGGCTGCAAACGTACCGGCGCACCGCGCCGCGTCCCGCCGCGCCTGGAACCCACGAAACACCAACAGATTGCCGAGCGCCTTGAGGCCATAACGGACACTGTCTGCAATGGCTAGCCGGGTAGCTGCGGAAGCTCCTTGGTACTTTCTCTCTATGTAGATTCGCGACCAGGCGATGTGCCAGAACTTCTCCCAGTAATAGGCAGCATTCGGACGGACCGACCCGGCATTCAGATGCACTACCACGCTGTCCGGCACAACGATGAGGCTGTGACCGGCGCGGCGGATGCGCAGGCACATGTCGTCGTCTTCGAAGTAGAGAAAGACATCCGGGTCGTAGAACCCGATCTCGCGCAGCACGTCCATCCGCACCAGATTCACGGCGCCGGAGACAAATTCGACGCAGATATCACCGTCCGGTGGAAGCTCCCCGTCACGCTTTCCGAATGCATGGCGGCGCCAGAGTTCCACATCATGGCTTGGCTCAATGTGACCGTCGCCGGCCTTGTGGACCGGACCGAACATCGCGGCGTCGGGATAACGGTCTGCAGCATCAAGGAGTGCCTGAAGGGCCTGCTCGCTCAGTACGGAGTCCGGGTTGGCCAGCAAGGCGAACTCGGTCCCCACCGCAGACAGGCCGCGGCTGGCAGCACGGCCATAACCCTGTCCGACCGTATTTTTCAGAATCTGCGCATCCGGGCGCTTGGCCGATACGATATCCAGCGTGTCGTCGGAGGACGCGTTGTCCACCACGATGAGCGGAACAGTCGCAGGCAGGCTGTCGAGCAACCCACCGATAACGAGGCCACCATTGTGGGTGACGGTTACGACTGTCAGCCTTGTGTGCATACTGGATCCGAATAGCCAAGAAAGAGCCTAGCTGGGATAGCTTACGGGCGTTCAGCACACAACTGTAAGCTCCTGCTGCGCAAACAACGAGGAAACGATCCATGGGTGATCTTGTACTGCGGTCCGACGATAAGGGCGTTGCAACTTTGACCATCAACCGGCCGGACAAGCTCAACGCGCTGAATGTACCGGTGTTCGAGGAGCTTGAGGCTCATTTGTCTGACATCGAGGCGTCTCAGGACAGTGTGGGCTGTGTCGTGGTGAGAGGTGCCGGGCGCTGTTTTTCCGCTGGGCATGACCTTGGAGACATCGCGGCGGGCGAAAAACTGCCCCGCCCCAACTATCAGCCGCTTGTGATCGAGCGCCTGGCGAACCTGCCGCAGCCGGTCATCAGCGCGGTACACAGCCATTGCTATACGGGCGCGCTGGAACTGGCCCTCGCGGGCGACATCATTCTGGCCAGCGAGAATGCAAAGTTCGCGGATACCCATGCCAAGTGGTCACTGACGCCGGTATGGGGGATGAGCCAGCGGCTGCCGCGCCGGGTTGGCAAGACCAAGGCTGCGGAGATGATGCTGACGGCGCAGACCTATTCAGGCCGTCAGGCGGAGGTCATGGGTCTTGCCAATGTGTGCTACGAGGATGACCGCTTCTATGACGATGTGGCCGGGTTCTGCGAGATGATGCTGGCCAATTCGTGGTTCTCTCTCCGGGCGCTCAAGAAGCTGCTGCGGGAGACGGATGGCCTTGATCTCTCAGCGGGGCTCGCATACGAAATCTACAAGTCCGAAGGTGTCGGCCCGGATATGCAGGAACGGATTGCGGGCTTCGGCAAGAAATAGGTCAGCCGGCCTTGCTCAGCTTGGGCGTGTTGCCATGACGGGCGGGTGCGTAGTTCGCCTCGCGCTTTTCCATCTGAGACATGACGGCTTCGATCTGATTGGGGCTGCCGATAAGGGCATCCTGCTCGACGGATTCGATCACCAGCCCCTCTTCTTCCCCGGCATAGACCGCCGCATTGAGGAGGCGCTTGGAGGCCTCGATCGCTGACGGGCTCTTCGATGCAATTTCGCGGGCTGTCTCCAGCGCCGCAGCGAGGGGGTCTGCTTCAACGCGGGTGGCGAAGCCGTATTCCAGAGCCTCCTCACCTGAGAAGACCCGGCCTGTATAGGTCAGTTCACGGACGATGTCTTCGCGTGCCAGATGCCGCATGATCTGTGTGCCGGCCATATCCGGCACCAGACCCCAGCGGATTTCCATGATCGAGAGTTTGGTGTCCGGCGCCACATAGCGCATGTCAGCACCCAGAATGACCTGGAAGCCACCGCCGAAGGC
>JANQMQ010000429.1 GCA_028279995.1 Candidatus Phaeomarinibacter sp.
GTCACCGACCTGTGCCATGTCGCCGAGGGATGCCACCGCCTCTTCCTGGGTCTGTTTGACGGTCGGTCTTTCGTTGGCGCGGGCCAGCCACCGGCCAAGGGCGGTGTCCGGCTTTGGGCCAAGGTCGAAGCCCGCAGCGCCGTTGAGCAGCGGGGCGATGGCGCAGTCCGCATAGCCGAAGTTTTTGCCGCCGAACCAGTCACTCTTGCCAAGGTGGCTTTCGAGCCAGGCGTGGGCCTGCGCCAGCTGTTCGCCGGCAGCGGCTGTCAGACGATCAGCATCCGGCCCGGTTGCGCGCTTGAAGAAATGGATTTCGCCCAGCGCCCAGGTGATGGCTTCGTAGTGGGTGTCCATCACCTCTTCCAGCATGCGGGCATGGGCGCGCTCGGCGGGTGCCTTGGGCAGCAGTGCCGGATTGGGCCATGTCTCCTCGATGTACTCAAGGATGATGGTCGACTCGAAAAGCGTGACGTCGCCGTGGATGAGTGCGGGAACCTCGATGCGCGGCGAGGCGTCCTTGAACTCACCACCCGCGAGACCGGTGCCGATCGAGTCCGGCAGTTTGGTGTCGAACGCCACGCCTTTTTCGCGCAGGGCGATCTTGCACTTCTGGGCGTAGGGGGAGAGCGGGTGCTCGTAGATCGTTACGTCTGCCATATCGGGATGCCTTTTGGGGGGGGCTTGTCAGGACGCGTTGGATACGCCGGATTTGATTTTTTCGAGACGTCCTTCAGGAACGGGGCCGGACTCGATCTCGATGTCCATCGTTTCCAGGAACGAGCAGACCATCTGGTAGACGCCGACGACCACGAGAAGTTCCGTTGTCTGATTGTCGCCCAGATGGGCATGGACGGCGTTGAAGGTTGCGTCCGAGGCACGAGTGTTTTCGACTACATCGTCCGCGAAGACGAGGGCCGCGTTTTCGACCTCGGTCAGCAGGGGTGATGGGAGCGACGCACCGGCAGCGACGATGCGGTCTTCGCTCATGCCCAGCTCGCGGGCGACACGCTCATGGTGCCAGACTTCATACTGGGCGCTGCGGGCATGGCCAACACGCAGGATCACAAGCTCGCGCAGCTCCGGGTCCAGGGTGCCGTCATTGAGGTAGGAATTGACCAGCGCCATGAACGGCGCAAACGCCGCGCCGGAGCGGGCCATCATTTTGAAGACGTTCAGATCCGGCAGGTCAGCCAGAAGGGCGGCGTTTTCAGGCGTGATGTCCGCCGTGGACGGGTAGGGAATGCGGGGCATGTCTGCTTTCAGTGTTACTTTCGGCGCTTGTCGAGTTCGGCCATCCAGCTGAACAGGGTGGCGGTGTCCGGGCGGGGATCGCCGGAGAATTCGTGGTAGAGCGTCGCCACGTTGACGGCGATGCGTTCGCCGTCGCCCCAAGCGTCGTAGTCGCTCATGTCGATGTCCTGGGCGGCTTCAAAACAGCTGAGACCCGCGTCGTAGCGCTTGCGGGCTTCGTCGCGCACATAGACGAGATATTGCTGCAGGGCGCGGACACCACGCTTGTCGGTGATGGGGCCGTGGCCGGGGACGACTGTTTCCACATCCATGTCACAGATGGCATCGCAGGCGTTGATCCAGTTCTGCACCGGGCCTTCCCAAAGGATGGGGTGGCCTTCGATGAAGAGGATGTCGCCGGTGTAGACGGTTTTGTTGTCCGGCACGTGGACGATGATGTCGCCGGGGGTGTGGGCCGGGCCGACGCTCAACAGGTGCACGTCCTTGTTGCCGACCTTGCGGCTCAATGAGCCCTCAAAGGTGGTGGTCGGCAGGGTGGGGGTCACGCCCTTGAAGTCAAAGACGCCGAAACATTTTGTCAGGTAGGCGCCCAGGTCGCCCAGATCCGGGGCGGCGTCGAGGAACCCGGCCAGCATGCTCGGGGGCTCATGTGCCATGGCTTCTGCCGCCAGCTTGTGGGCGATGATCTCTGCGCCTTCGCAGCATTCATTGCCGTAGCAGTGATCGCCGTTGTGGTGGGTGTTGACCAGCATGCCGATGGTCTCGGCTGCCTTGGGCTCGGCCTTGCGGTAGGCAGAGAGCATGTCACGGGTGAGCGGGACGTCGAACAGCGTATCGACGATCAGGGACTGATCGCCATCGACGATCATGCCTGAGTTGGACCAGCCCCAACCGCCGTCGGGCTGCAGCCACGCATAGGCGCCGTCTCCCAGATCATGGAGGCCCTTGGTGTAGGTGTATTTGGGAATGCCGAGTCCGGTTACGTCAGTGGCCATGGTTCCGGTCTCCTACTTTGTGCGGGTAACGCTGGCGAGGTCGGGGACTTCACCGTCTTCAAGGTCAACCTCGAAGGTCTCCAGGAAGCGTGACACCAGCATGTAGAAGCCGATGGTGATGGTAAGTTCCTGAAGCTGGCGGGGCCCGAGTGCGTCAAGCAGCGGATTGAACGTGGCGTCCGATGCTTTCACATTCTTCACAATGTCGTCGGTGTAGGCCATGACCTGCGCTTCGATCTCTGTCAGGTCGTTGGTGTCACCGCTGCGTGCGGCATCAATGAGCGGCTCACGCATTTTCATCTGGCGGGAGATCGTCTCGTGCTGCTGCACTTCATAGGCGGCGCCGGACAGGTGGCCGACGCGCAGGATCGCCAGTTCGCGCAGTTCCGGGTCCAGCTCGGTTTCCGACAGGATGCCGCCGCCGAACTGCATGAAGCGGCCGAACAGCGGGCCGGTGTGGGCGAGCATCCTGAAGATATTGATGGGGGGCGCGTTCTCAAACGCCTTGGCGGACAGGCCCTCCAGCGTGGACGGGTCTGCATAATCGATACGTGCCATTTCCTGCTCCCTGATGGCCGGCTCATGCCCGGTCTCTGCAACATGTTCTTGTGTGTTTGACACTCTGTCAGTGGCCGGAAGACCAGCATAAACCGCTGTCTGCCTTAAATGCGAGCAGACTCACCGCGAATCCCCTGCAAAAAAGCAGGGTATGTTGCGTGTTGTCATTGCCAGCGGGCGCGCACGCGCTAGACTTCTCCCCAACAGAATAATGACAAGCCCCCAATAAGTGTGGGGCATCTTGGGGAGTGACCAATGATTGATTTCGACAATATCAAGGTGATTGGGGACATCACCCGCCATCAGGCGCGGACACGTCCGGACCACATCGCGCAGGTCTTTGAAGGTCGTGAGACGACCTATGGCGAGCTGGACAAGCGCGCCTGCCAGGTGGCGCAGGGGCTGCTTGCCGAGGGCATCAAGAAGGACAGCCGAATTGCCTTCATGGGCAAGGGCTCTGTCCACTATTTTGAAATGCTCAATGGTGCCTTCAAGGCAGGTGCTGTCGTTGTGGGCGTAAACTGGCGCCTGGCCGGGCCGGAAGTTGAATACATCCTGACAGACAGCGAATCTGAAATCGTGTTCGTGAGTGAAGACTTCTACGACACGGTTGGCGCGGTGCTCGACAAGTGCCCCAAGGTGCGCAAGGTCATTGCGCTGGATGGCGGCCATTCGGACTGGGAGAGCTTCACTGAATGGCGTGACAAGTTCGACGCGACCGATCCGCATATCGAGATGGGGCCGGATGACGACATCATCCAGCTCTACACGTCAGGCACGACGGGCTATCCCAAGGGCGTTCAGCTGACCAATGCCAACTACCTGTCGATCTTCGATCAGGCGGAGCGGGCTGGCTGGGCCAAGTGGGAGCCGGAAGACAAGAACCTCGTGGTGATGCCGCTGTTCCATGTGGCGGGCGTGAATGTGGGCGTGATCGGCCACGCGCACGGTTGCACCAATATCATTATGAAGGATGTGGACCCGGCAGGCATTCTCACTGCAATCGAGGAGCACCGGCTCAACATCGCCTTCATGGTGCCGGCGGTGATCCTGTTCCTGACCATGATGCCGAACGTGAAGGACATTGATTACTCCTGCCTCAAATACATTCTCTATGGTGCATCGCCGATCCAGGAGGACCTGTTGTTGCAGGCGCAGGACCTGTTCGGCTGCAACTTCATTCAGGTCTATGGCCTGACGGAAACAACCGGTGGCGGCACTGTGCTGCAGCCGGAAGATCATGACCCGGCACGCGGCAAGCTGCGCTCGTGCGGCAAGCCAAGCCCTGGTGTGGAAATCCAGATCATTGATGAAGACGGCAACGAAGTGCCGACCGGGGATGTCGGTGAAATCGTCATCAAGTCCGGCTGCATCATGAAGGGCTACTGGAACCGTCAGGAAGCAACAGACAGCGCCATCAAGAACGACTGGTTCTATACGGGCGACGCCGGCTACAAGGATGACGAAGGCTTCGTCTACATCCATGACCGGGTGAAGGACATGATCGTGTCCGGCGGCGAGAATGTGTATCCGGCGGAAGTCGAGAACGCACTCTTCAAGCATCCGGAAATCGCCGACGTGGCGGTTGTGGGTGTGCCGGATGACAAATGGGGCGAGGCTGTTAAGGCCATCGTTGTCGCGGAGCAGGGCAAGTCCCCTGACCCCAAGGAGATCATCGACTGGGCGAAGACGCAGATTGCGGGCTACAAGGTGCCCAAGTCCGTGGACTTCATTGACGCGCTGCCGCGCAACCCGTCCGGCAAGATCCTTCGCCGTGAACTGCGCGACCCGTACTGGGAAGGCCGCGACCGCAAGGTCGGCTAGGGTCACATACATCAAGAGGCAAAGGCGCGTCCGGGCAGGGCGCGCCTTTTGTCCATCTAGGAACAAACATCACACAAAAGAGCCAGGGACTTTCTGCCATGAGTGAAGCTGCGCAACTCGACGACGGTCTGCCGCCATTCAAGGCGCTGCCGCAGAAACCGCCGAAGGTAACGGTGGCGCATCTGCCCGAAGGGGCGGTGACCATTGCGTCGGACTATCCGCTGGGGGATATGCCGCAAAGCGTTCCGCATATGCTGGGGACTGCGGTGCGGGACTATCCGGATCGCAACTTCATCGGTGAGCGTGACATTGTCGGTCAGTGGCAGTTCGTGACCTATGGGGATGCGAACGCCAACTCTGACGCCATTGCGTCTGCACTGCTGGCGCGCGGCATGGGACCGGACACGCCAATCATGGTCCTCTCCGGCAATGCCATCGAGCACGGGGTGCTGATGCTCGGCGCCATGAAGGCGCGGGTGCCGGTGGCGCCGATCTCGGTTCCTTACTCTTTGATGAGTCCAGGGCATGAAAAGCTGAAGCATGTGGTCAAGGTCACGCGCCCGGCGATGATCTATGTGGACAATGCGGAGCTGTTTGCCGGCGCCATTGCAGATATCGACATGGACGGCATCGAGCTTGTGGTGTGCGAAGCCAAATCGGGCGGTGCGGACAAGGTGCCTGCGGCTGCGCTCACCTATGAAAGCCTTTGTGCGACACCGGTGGATGCGGACGCGGTGGCGGCCAGCATGGCGCAGATCACCCATGACACGGTGGGCAAATACCTGTTCACCTCGGGCTCAACCGGTATGCCCAAGGGCGTGCTACAGACGCAAGGCATGATGTGCGCTGTCGTTGCCGGGCAGGAAGCCCTACGCGATGAAGAGCCGGACCCGGACGACATTCCCGAAACGCTGGAATGGATGCCGTGGAACCATATCTCGGCGGGCAATATCAGCTTCAACAATGTGCTCAACAATGCGGGCACGCTCTATCTGGATGCGGGGAAGCCGATCCCCGGCATGTTTGAGCAGACGATTGCCAATCTGCGGGAGGTTTCGCCGCAGGTGTTCGGCTCCGCGCCCATTGCCTTTGCCATGCTGGCGGATGCCATGGAGCGGGATGATGCTTTGCGCAAGTCGTTCTTCGCCAAGCTCAAATACATGGCCTATGGCGGGGCGACGCTCTCCAATGATCTCTATGACCGGATGCAGGCGCTGGCGATTGCTGAAACCGGCATGCGTATGCCGTTCACGACCATGTATGGCGCGACGGAAACCCAGGGCATCACGGTGGTGCACTGGATCACCGAGCGCGTCGGGCTGATCGGCCTGCCGTTGCCGGGGCTGACGCTGAAGCTCGTGCCCAACGGCACCAAGATGGAAGTGCGCGTCAAAGGTCCGACGGTGACGCCTGGCTATCTCAACGACCCTGAGAAGACGGCGGACGCGTTCGACGAGGACGGCTTCTACAAGCTGGGAGATGCGGGCAAGTTCGTGGACCCGGATGATCCTGCGCAGGGGCTCGTCTTCGATGGCCGGGTGACGGAAGACTTCAAGCTATCGTCCGGTACCTGGGTATCCGCCGGGACATTGCGGGCGGATGTGGTGGCGGCTGCGTCGCCCCTATTGCAGGACGCGGTGGTGTGCGGTCTCGACAAACCCTATGTGGCTCTGCTGGCGTGGCCGAATGTGGCAGCGCTGACGGAGCTGGCCGAGGGCGCCACGACACCGGACGAGATGGTCAGGCATCCAGCTGTTGTTGCTGCGGTGAAAGAGAAGATCGCGGCGCACAACAAGGAGGCCGGCGGGTCATCGGGCCGTATCAAGCGGGTTCATCTGATGACGGAACCGCCGTCCATTGACGGGCATGAGATCACCGACAAGGGATACATCAACCAGCGCGCGACGCTTGAGCGCCGTGCGGCCCTGGTGGATGTGCTCTATGCGGATGACCCGGATGACAGTGTGATCGTGATCTAGGCAGCCTCTTCCAGACACTCGATCAGCAGCTCCAGCTGCGCCCTGCCGAAGGCGCGCATGTTGTCGATGCGGATGTCGGTTCCAGTTTCGACCATGCGGGCTTTTGAAACCGGGCCCGAGACAGCGACGACGGCGGTGCCAGGCTTGGGCCCGTAGGGAGAGCCTGCCGGTCCGGCGGCGCCCATTTCGCTGGTGGTCCAGTCGCACTGCATCTGGCGGCGGTAGCCGTCGGCCAGTTCCTGGGCGAAAGCGGGGGTCAGCGGTTCCAGGTCCTTGAGGTTGAGGGTCGTGCGGTCACGGATCGCGCGGCCTGCCTGCGGGGTGTAGATCACCGTGCCGCCGAGAAAAAAGGCGGAGGCACCGGGCTGGGCAATGAGGGCCGCGGATACAAGGCCGCCACCGGCGCTTTCTCCAATGGCGATCAATTCACCTCTGGACTTGAGAAGGTCTGCAACCTTTTGTGCGAGCGGCAGGAGCGTTTCCAAATTGTCTTCCTCTTGTGAGTGAGGCAGGGTTCGCCCTGCCAATTGCGATGGCGTGATCCGGATTCGGAGAGAGAATGCATGACTGGACGTGTTCTTGCCATTGCCCGGTGCCTCGTAAAACGCGGGCCGATGGAACTTCTGCCGGAAACGGCGATCAGCCTCGACAAGGGGGTTGAGGGCGATCCACGCGGTCACAAGAAGGGACGGCAGGTGACGGTCATGTCCCGCGAAGCGTGGGAGAATGCGTGTGTTGAGCTGGGCAAGGAGCTGGACTGGACAACGCGGCGGGCCAATGTGCTGGTGGAAGGGGTGGACCTGGCTTTCACCAAGCATCAGAAACTGCGCATTGGCGACGTGCATTTCACCATCGCGATGCAGACGCAGCCGTGTTTTCTGATGGACGAATTCGAAAGCGGGCTTCGCGATGCGCTCAAGCCTGACTGGCGCGGCGGGGCGTGTTGTACCGTCGACAAGGCGGGCACCATTCGTGTGGGTGATGAGGTGGAGGTTCTGGCGTGAGTAACGTAACCGCGAGAGATGTTGTGGATTTCTGGCTGAGTGCCGGCGAGGACAAATGGTTCAGTAAGGACGACGCGTTTGATGCAGAGATCAAGGCGCGCTTCGGCGAAGCAGTGATCGCGGCAGGTGACGGCGAGTATGACGAATGGGCGGGCACTGCCGAAGGGGCGCTGGCGCTGGTCATTCTGCTGGACCAGTTTCCGCGCAATCTGCACCGGGGGTCGGCGGATGCCTTTGCGTATGATGCGCGGGCGCTGGCCATAACGCGCAAGGCGATTGAGGAGGGGCATGACATGGCCATAGGTGTGGAAGACCGTTCTTGGTTCTACATGCCGTTCATGCATTCAGAGGCACTTGATGATCAGGAGCGGTGCATTGCCCTGGTCCGTGACCGGTTGCCGGATGCGCAGGAGACACTCAAGTTTGCGATTTTGCATCGCGATCTGATTGCGCAGTTCGGGCGGTTTCCGCACCGGAATTCACTGTTCGGGCGCGAAAGCACGCGGGAGGAAGAAAATTACCTCTCTAGCGATGGGGCCTTTTCCGGCTAGACTGCGCGCAACACACAACACGACAACAAACTCGAGGAAACCCAATGTCACTTGACCCTCAGGTGGAGGCGATGCTCGCGCAGCTTGCCGAGAACCCGACACCGAAGCTCTGGGAAATGCCGGTCGCAGATGCCCGGGCGACCTATGAAGCCATGGCCGCACTGCTTGATCCGACGGACACACCCATCGGCAAGACGGAAGACATGTCCATTCCCGGGCCCGCGGGCGACATTCCCGTGCGGGTCTATTCCCCGGTGGCAGGCGGTGGTTCCGCGCTGCCGTGCCTGGTGTTCTTCCATGGTGGCGGGTTCGTCATCGGCAATCTTTCAACCCATGATGCCCTGTGCCGCACACTGGCCAACGAGGCCGGCGTCCGGGTGGTGGCGGTCGACTACCGGCTGGCCCCTGAACATGCCTATCCGGCGGCAGCGGAGGATTGCTACGCGGCCGCCAGCTGGGTGGCAGCCAATGCCGGTACGCTGGACATTGACCCCAATTCCATTGCCGTGGCCGGGGACAGTGCAGGGGGCAATCTGGCGGCTGTGGTCTGCCTGATGGCGAAGGCCAAGAAGGGCCCGCAGATCGCGTTCCAGTTGCTGATCTATCCGACGACGGATTTTACTGATGCCGAACAGTGGGGCTCGCGCACCGAGTTTGCCGAGGGTTACTTCCTTGAAAAGGAAACCATGCGCTGGTTCGAGGCCAACTACATGGGAGGCAATGATACGGCCCGGTCCGAAGAAACGGCCTCGCCCCTGTCTGCCAAGGATCTTTCAGGCCTGCCGCCGGCCTATGTGATTACGGCTGGGTTTGACCCGCTGCGGGATGAAGGCAAGGCCTATGCGGATGCGCTCAATGCGGCGGGTACCAAGGCGGAGTACATTGACTACCCAGGCATGATCCATGGCTTCTTCAACATGCAGGGGGCGCTGGACGTCTCCCGCGAGGCCGTGAAAGTCGCTGCACAGAAGCTGGCAGCAGCGCTGGCGCACTAGGCGTCTGTGCCTAGCTCAGTACCTTGCCCGGGTTCATCACGCCGGCGGGGTCGATGGACTTCTTGATGGCTCCCAGCGTCTGCATGCCGATGGGGCCTTTTTCCTGACCCAGCCAGGGGGCGTGGTCGGTGCCGACGCCGTGGTGATGGGAGATGGTGCCGCCATTGGCCGCGATGGCGTCGGATGCGGCGCGTTTGATCTTCAGCCATTGCTCAATCTCGCCTTCAAGGCCGCCGTCAAGACGGCGGGGGAACAAGAAGGTGAAGTAGAGGCTGGCGCCATCCGCATAGGCGTGGCTGATATGAGCCATGACGATGCCCTGCTGGCCCGGTGCGCCGAGTGAGTCGCGCATGGACGTTGCGATGGCGTCCTTCACGGCGGCATGCAGTGTTTCGATGTTCGACCAGAAAGTGGATGTCTCGAGCGTGTCGACGCCGAGGCCATGATCCATCATCGGGTCGCGAACCATGGGACCGTGGAACCTGCCGGCCTTCCAGTTGGTCCCCGGTGACTTGCCCACATGCAGGCCGCCTGCGGCGCTGACAATCCGCGCGGCGCGGTCGCGGGCGTAGGACACATTCACAGTGCTGCCTTCAAGACCGACCAGCAACACGCAGGGCTTGTTTGCATAGCCGCGCAAGCGCAGATAGGCATCGGCCAGATTGTCCTTGACGCCCTTCTCCTTGCCGACGCCGGACAGGGTCCGGAAGAAATAGGTTTCGTCCGCGTCTGACAGGCGCAACATGGCCGTGGGAATTTCTGCCTGCACGATCCGGCGAATGGCTTCGGCGCCTTCAGCAAAAGTGCGGAACAGGTATCCGCGGTAGTCTTCCGTTTCCGGCAGGTCGTGGATCTTGAAGGTGGCCTGGGTGATGATGCCCAGCGTGCCTTCACTGCCGGCTACAAGCTGATTGAGGTTTGGCGCAGCTGCGGACCCGGGCGTCGCTTCGGTGCGCCACAAGCCCGAAGGCGTGGCGACTTCAGTAGAGACCAACCATTTGTCGGCACGGCCATAGCGGATCGAGTTTTGTCCCGCGCCGCGCGCAGCAATCCAGCCGCCCAGGGTCGAGTACTCAAAGCTCTGGGGATAGTGGCCCAGACGCACGCCGTGATCCGCCAGGGCCTGGTCGAGCGCAGGGCCATAAATGCCTGCCTGGGCCGTCGCGGTCATTGCGGTTTCATCAATGCTCACGAGTGAGGCCATCAATGTAGTGTCGACGGTGATGCACAGGCGGGTTTCGCCTTCCTCGCGGGCGGTGACGCCGCCAACGACGCTTGAACCGCCGCCATAGGGGACCAGCACGATGTTGCGGGCGGCAGCGAACTCGACCAGTCGCTGCACTTCTTCCGCGCTGCGCGGATAGACCACTGCGTCCGGCGCGTTGGAGATGTTGCCGGCGCGTAGCCACAGAAGGTCGTGGTAGCTCTTGCCGCGGGCATGGAAGGCGCGCTCATAGTCACCTACATGCAGCTGGTTGGCGCCAACGATGCGCTCAAGTTCAAGGCGTGTTTCACCGTCAAGGCCGGACGCCGGCAGGGCACACTCGCCGAGCTCTTTTGCGGGTGTCCCGGGAAGCGGGGACGCAACACCCAGCGCGTCAGCGACCCAGTCCCAGGCCGGCGAGTCATCCGGCAGGGCGTCAGGCTGGCCCGTCGGGCCCCAGCCGTTCCAGCGAAGGC
>JANQMQ010000435.1 GCA_028279995.1 Candidatus Phaeomarinibacter sp.
CAAGGCCGCAGCAGTCCGGGTCCGCCTAAAGTAACGTGGAGACGAAGATAAATGGCGAAAGTCATCGGCATTGACCTTGGCACGACAAACTCGTGCATCGCGGTCATGGACGGGTCAAACCCGAAAGTAATTGAAAACGCGGAAGGCGCGCGCACGACGCCTTCCATGGTGGCCTTTACCGCAGACGGCGAGCGTCTGACGGGCCAGCCGGCCAAGCGCCAGGCGGTCACCAACCCTGAAAACACCCTGTTTGCGATCAAGCGCCTCATCGGCCGCCGCATCAACGACCCGACGGTGAAGAAGGACAAGGGCATGGTGCCCTACTCCATCGTCGAGGCCGACAATGGCGCGGCCTGGGTCGAGGCCCATGGCGAAAAGTATTCGCCGCAGCAGATTTCAGCCTTCATCCTGCAGAAGATGAAAGAAACCGCCGAGAGCTATCTCGGTGAAACCGTCGAGCAGGCCGTGATCACGGTCCCTGCCTACTTCGACGACGCCCAGCGCCAGGCCACCAAGGATGCGGGCAAGATTGCCGGCCTTGAAGTGCTACGCATCATCAACGAGCCCACCGCGGCTGCCCTCGCCTATGGCCTGGACAAGGCCGACGGGCAGACCATCGCGGTCTATGACCTTGGTGGTGGTACGTTCGACGTGTCGATCCTCGAGATCGGCGACGGCGTCTTTGAAGTGAAGTCCACCAATGGTGATACGTTCCTCGGCGGTGAAGACTTCGACATGATCCTCGTCGATTTCCTGGCTGACGAGTTCAAGAAGGAAAACGGCATCGACCTCAAGGGCGACAAGCTCGCCCTGCAGCGCCTCAAGGAAGCCGCTGAAAAGGCCAAGATCGAACTGTCCTCGGCCACGCAGACGGAAGTGAACCTGCCGTTCATCACCGCTGACGCCTCCGGCCCCAAGCACCTGACCATGAAGCTGACCCGCGCCAAGCTGGAGCAGCTGGTGGACAAGCTGGTGCAGCGCACGATCGACCCGTGCAAGAAGGCGCTGGAAGATGCCGGCATCAAGGCCAGCGACATCGACGAGGTTGTGCTCGTCGGCGGCATGACACGTATGCCGAAGATTCAGGAAGTCGTTGAAAAGTTCTTTGGCAAGGAGCCGCATAAGGGTGTGAACCCGGATGAGGTTGTGGCCATGGGTGCCGCCATTCAGGCGGGCGTCCTGCAGGGTGACGTCAAAGACGTTCTGCTTCTCGACGTGACACCGCTGTCTCTCGGCATCGAGACGCTGGGCGGTGTGTTCACTCGCCTCATCGAGCGCAACACGACGATCCCCACTAAGAAGGCACAGACCTTCTCGACCGCCGAGGACAATCAGAGCGCGGTGACGATCCGCGTGTTCCAGGGCGAGCGCGAAATGGCGGCGGACAACAAGATCCTCGGCCAGTTTGACCTTGTGGGCATTCCGCCCGCACCACGCGGCGTGCCGCAGGTGGAAGTGGCGTTCGACATTGATGCCAACGGCATCGTCAACGTGACCGCCAAGGACAAGGCCACCGGCAAGGAACAGGCGATCCGCATTCAGGCGTCGTCCGGTCTATCAGACGCTGACATCGACCAGATGGTGAAGGACGCGGAAAGCCACGCGGAAGATGACAAGAAACGTCGCGAAACGGTTGAAGCCCGCAATGGTGCTGAAGCTCTGGTCCACTCCACTGAAAAAGCGCTGGAAGAAAACGGCGACAAGGTGGATGCGGAAACCAAGGGCGCCATTGAGGCGGCCATCGCAGACGTGAAGACCGCGCTTGAAGCCGAGGATGCAGATCCCGAGCTCATCAAGACCAAGTCTGAAGAGCTGGCGCAGGCCTCCATGAAGCTGGGTGAAGCCATGTATGCGGCGAGCCAAGCTGAACAGGCCAGCGCGGACGCGGCAGCCGATGCTGCGGCGGAGGCCGCTGACAACCCGGCCGGCGACGATGTGGTTGACGCCGACTTCACCGAAGTCGACGACAGCAAGGACAAGAAGGACGGCACGGCGTAACACGCTGGCCGGTTCCAGCCATATGGGCTCGGCATTGATCTGACCGGTCATGCCGGGCCCTCTTGGTGGGCCCTTCCAAAGCGTTCCGCCTACGGAATATCACGCCATGTCAAAGCGCGACTATTACGAGGTTCTGGGTGTCCCGCGCGACGCAGATGACGCGGCGCTCAAGTCTGCTTTCCGCAAGCAGGCCAAAAAATACCACCCGGATCAAAACCAGGACAATCCAGAGGCCGAAGCCAAGTTCAAGGAATTGAACGAGGCGTATGATGCGCTCAAGGACCCGCAGAGCCGCGCGGCCTACGATCGCTTCGGCCATCAGGCGTTTGAGAACGGCAGCCCGGGCGGTCCCGGCGGACCAGGCGGTCCCGGCTTCGGCCAGGATTTTGCGTCGTCCATGTCAGATATCTTTGATGATCTGTTCGGCGAGTTTGTCGGCGGTGGCCAGCGCGGCGGTGGGCGCCGCGGCGGCGGACGCACGCGCGGTGCTGACCTGCGCTACAACATGGAGATCAGCCTCGACGAGGCCTATGAAGGCAAGAC
>JANQMQ010000470.1 GCA_028279995.1 Candidatus Phaeomarinibacter sp.
GGGTCGCCGTTTGAGGCCACCAAGCACGGCGCGCGGCAGAACCATGTGCGCGCCCGCGTCAGTGAAAGCGGCCTGCCACTGGCCTATGTGAACCAGGTCGGCGGGCAGGACGAGCTCGTGTTCGACGGCGCGTCCTTTGTGATGAACGCGGATCAGAGCGTGCCGCTGAGCATGCCCGCCTTCAGCGAAGCCTGCGTGATGACCACCTGGACCCGCAGCGAAAGCGGCTGGGTGTGTGCCGAGGGTGAGACTGCGCCGGACCCGGAAGGCCTCGAAGCCATATACGATGCCTGCGTCTTGGGCCTGCGGGACTACGTGACCAAGAACCGCTTCCCCGGTGTGGTGCTGGGCCTGTCCGGTGGCATCGACAGCGCCATCTGCGCGGCCATGGCGGCGGACGCGCTGGGCCCGGACAAGGTCCGCTGCGTCATGCTGCCGTCCAAATACACCAGCCAGGAAAGCCTGGATGATGCGGAAGCATGCGCGAAACTGATCGGCACCCGGCTCGACACCGTTTTGATTGGTGACAGCGTGGATGCCCTTGAAGACGCGCTGGCACCCCTCTTTGAAGGCCGTGCACCGGACATCACCGAAGAAAACATCCAGTCGCGCGCCCGCGGTCTCTTGCTAATGGCCTTGTCCAACAAGTTCGGCGACATGGTGCTGACCACCGGCAACAAGTCCGAGATGTCCGTCGGCTACGCGACGCTCTACGGCGACATGAATGGCGGCTTCAACCCCATCAAGGACCTCTACAAGATGCAGGTGTTTGCCCTGTGCGAGTGGCGCAACCAGCACATGCCGGCGGCGGGGCTTGGCCCCAAGGGCCGGGTGATCCCCCAGCGCATTATCGACAAGCCGCCAAGCGCCGAATTGCGCGAGGACCAGAAGGACGAGGATTCCCTGCCACCCTATCCGGTGCTCGATGATATCCTTGAAAGCCTGGTCGAGCATGAGCGCAGCGCCGAAGAAACCATTGCCCGCGGCCATGACGCCGAGGTGGTAAAGCGCATTGAGCACCTGCTCTATATAGCCGAGTACAAGCGTCGCCAGTCCGCGCCGGGCGTGAAAATCGGGCTCAAGAATTTCGGCCGCGACCGCCGCTACCCGATCACCAACGGCTTCCGCGATGCCCGGTAACGTCAAGACACGCTTCGCCCCCAGCCCGACGGGCACCTTGCATGTGGGCAATATGCGGGCGGCGCTGTTCAACTGGCTCTACACCCGCAAGATGGGCGGCGAGATCGTGCTGCGGTTTGACGATACGGATACGGCCCGTTCAACCCGGCAATATGCCGATGCCATCGAGGCGGACCTTGCCTGGGGCGGGCTTAACTTTGACACAACGGTGCGCCAGTCCGACCGCATCGCCACCTATGATGCTGCCGCCGACAGGTTGAAGGCGGACGGCCTGCTCTACGCCTGCTACGAAACGCCGGCTGAGCTGGATCGCCGCCGCAAGCGCCAGCTTGCGCGCGGCAAGCCGCCCGTCTATGACCGCGCAGCGCTCGATCTGACCGATGAAGACCGCAGCAGGCTTGAGGCAGAGGGCCGCACGCCGCACTGGCGCTTCCGGCTCTCCGGCGACAAGGTCATGTGGAATGATCTCATTCGCGGGCCCCAGTCGATCGAGACAACGTCGGTCTCGGACCCGGTACTGATCCGCGAGGACGGCACCTACACCTATATGCTGCCCTCGTCTGCGGACGACGCCGAGATGGGCGTTACCCATGTGCTGCGCGGAGAAGACCATGTCACCAATACGGCAGCGCAGATTGAACT
>JANQMQ010000477.1 GCA_028279995.1 Candidatus Phaeomarinibacter sp.
GTAGGATATAGCCCCCACCTCCCACCGGATAGTTCTGCTGAGCCGGTCCCTCTGCGCCCTCTCTGAATCGTGGCAGATGCGTTGATAAGTTGGCAGAAATGCGGACCGGTTTGAGCGTGCTGAGGCTCGTCATTGCAACGCTCATCCGCCTATCGAAGATACGCACCGAATAGGCGGCGGAGCCAGAGGACTCCAGAAACCGGTCCGCAACTCCCCCCCTTGGAGAACGAGACGCATGTTGCTCTCAACATAGCCCAATTGCGACTAAGTCGCAATATTGTCCCGAGCTAAACCTCTCGCTTCCACTGGGTACAGGCCGTAATCACACCACAAACCCTCTCGCTTCTTCAGCCCCCGTCTCATCGGACACGGTTTCGTCGTCAAGGCGCGTATAGGCGTGAGTGTGCTGGCGAAAGAAGCGATGAGTACGCGCTACCAGTTGCGCCTCGAACTCAACAGCAGGAAGCGGCTTGCCGAAGAAGAAGCCCTGGGCCAAGCCACATCCCATGTCCTGTAGAATGCGCGCTGTGTCCACATCCTCTACGCCTTCGGCACACACGGTCATTCCTAAAGACCCAGCCATTTCAATCATCGTTTGCGCGACCGTGTGCGCACTCTTGTCTGAGACAAGATCTCCGATCAGCGAACGATCGAGCTTCAATTCGTTGAGCGGCAAGCGGTACAACTCGACAAGGGACGAGTAGCCAGTACCGAAGTCATCAAGAGACACTGAGATATTAGAGAGGCGAAGACGCGCTAAAATGTCTGCAGCAACTTCCAAGTCGTCCATAGCTGCCTGTTCGGTAATCTCCACTGTCAATAGCTCCGGTGCTATATTCTTCGCAGCTAGGCCATCGATGAGACGCCTCGGTAAGTCAGGGTCTGTCAGCTCACGAGGCGAGATATTGATGGAAATGGGGACTGCAACACCCCGTTGTGACCAGTCGGCAAGATGCGTTGTCACGGATGCAAGCATTGCTGCACTGATCCGTGGCATGAACTTGACCTCCTCAGCTACGGGTAGGAACCGAGAAGGCGGCAATAGCCCATGTACTGGATGTATCCACCGTGCAAGTGCCTCGCCGCCAACAATGGGGAAGCCATTTGCTTGTAGGTCAACTTTCGGCTGAAAGTGGGACACGATATCCTTGTTGACGAGCGCGCGGGCAAGCGTGCGAAGTGATGGTCGCCACCCGTCATCGACCATTTCATCACTCTTAAGTTCCACGAGTGCCTGATAGAAGCCAGTGGAATCAACAGGCAAGCCGAACACACTCTCATGCATGGCAAGGCCCAACCCGGTGCCGATGCGCACGACCGTTTTGAGTACGCGGCTGTCCTCGTCGCCAAGCAGGACAATCGGCACCTCGCAGTGACGCTTCGCCAACTGCCGCAAGAGTTCAATACTATCCATGCTCGGCTTGATAAGATTGATGAGCATGACGCTCGGCTCGAAACGGGCAAGAAGTACACTCACTTGTACCTGCCCGTTCGCCACCTTTACGACGAACCCGGCTTCCTCCGCGATGTCGTACAGCGTTTGCTGGATCGCTTCCTCACCATCAATGATGAGCATCCGGTTGGGATTGGTCATATCCACACCCTCAAAAAAAGGGCTACTGGGCCGCAGTCAAGATTGGCAAGTATCAAGGCCCAAGTGAGCCGCCAGATTTCCTACAATGATGCAGCAGCAGCATTGCTGCTTGATTGAGCGCTGGTTGCAAAAGTAATTGCCATGCGAATATGAGATCGCGCTCGAAATTGGTACCAAATCTAAGCACCAAATGTGGATAAGTTATTAAAAAGATAAGTCAGAAGACTCATCAATATTCCGCAGAAATACTCGATAAAGTGACACTTTTACTGACCTACTATTGTGAATATCCAGGATTTTTCAGGCTGGTATTTGGTATTTTCTCAATTGCCGACGGCGGCAGAGTGTTTTGCATTGAGACGGCCTATGTTCGAAGCGCCTTCATAGGATCAGGCCCAAGAAAGCGACCGCCATTGCCGCAAGAGTGGAGCAGATGAGACCGTCGGATGTCGCATTGCCCCCCTTGGACATGTCCTGCAGCCTGGCTGATTGGCACTTGAAGCTGATGCACATAGTCTGCCGCGTTATGGCCACCTGCAGTCCCGGTATAGTGATCGCGGCTCCGGGGCTGCTGTCCCCGAGATCTACCTACCCAACAAACCACTACTGATCGTATCGCGGCTGGTCTGGATTGCAGGGAGAAGACCGCCAATAAAACCAAGGACCAGCGCGCACAGGATGCTGACGACAAGAAGGCCGGGCGTGACAGCAAAGCTGAATGCAACCTGGCTATTGGAGGCGGCGTTCAGCATCGACGTCGTGTAGCCGTCCAGAGTGACGTAGACCAAAGCAGCTCCACCAACGCCGCCGACAAGTGCCAGTGTTACTGCTTCAACCATAACGGACAAAACGACAGGCCCTTTACCAAACCCAAGTGCCCGGAGGGTCGCAATCTCCACTTTGCGAGAACTGATCGCCACATACATGGAGTTGAGCGCCGCGATGATGGCGCCAACAGCCATGATGCTGGCAATGAAATAGGTAAAGGTCTCAATCAGTACTGTTCTTGCTTCTGACTGCGACGCGTAAAACTCTGCCTCCTCGATAAGAGACAGGTTGAGGCGCGGGTCGCGCTCAATCTGCTCCTGTATGCTACTGATGTCTCCTGGTTTGGAGAACTGCACACGCATGGTGCTGATATTGTCGCGCCGGAATGTGGCTTTTGCCAGAGACAGGTCCATCCATAGCTCAGACTCATTGGCGGTGCCGCCGGTTTCAAAATGCCCGACGACCATCCATGGGGTGCCTCTGAGATTTATCTGCTCGCCGACGGCAAGACCTTCGAACTGGTGTACGGATGCTGCTCCGGCCAACAGCTCGGTGCGTCCTGGCTGCGGTATCCGGCCTGTGGTGATGTGCAGTTCCGGACGCAGGGCAAATGCGGCCGGTGATATGCCGCGCCCGACCACATACGCCGTTTCACCGGTATCGCGTCGCGCAAGATCAATAACCGTATAGAGCTCCGGGCTGACTGCATCAAAACCTTCAAGACCGGCGAGGACATTCACCTCTTCATTGCTCAGCCAGCTGTTCATTTCGTTGTGGCTGCCATGGCCAAGGACGATGCCTCGATCGGCAGCAGCCGATGTCGTGAGGGCAGCCCGGAACCCGGCTGCCATTGAAAGAAGCCCAACCAGGACGGCCACCACGCCTGCAATGCCGATGACGACCACAAGCGATGTTCCCAACCGGCGCGGAATGTTGCGTAGGTTCATGGCGCTAATGGCAAAAGTGTGTCTGAGCATGTTGGGACCTCCGATCTACCGTTCACGCAAAGCGTCAACGATGGTTAGTCGGCGGGCTGCCCATGCAGGTTGAATACCGATAGCGATCCCAATCCCGACCGACAGCGCAAGGGCCCTCGCCATGCTCCGTGTATCCATGGCAAAGCTGCCTAGAACCTCACCAAGCGATGCATTGAGGACAGGTTCAAGCGCTCGAGCAACCGCAATGCCGGTGATGCCGCCGGCCACACAAAGAACCATCGCTTCAGACAACACCAAAGAAGCAACAGACCTATCGGTGAAGCCTAACGTCTTCATGGCTGCGAGTTCCGGCACCCGTTCCCGAAACGTCAACGATGCCGTATTCGCTGTCAGGAGCAGAATAGTGAAGAAGACTGCACTAAGGATTGCCGAGCTGATGAGCCCGATGTCACCAAGCTGGCTGACGAATTGACGCGTGTATTGGTCTTCACTCGCCGTCTTTGTCGGGTCAGACGAGTTCTCATAGAACGCATCGATCTGCGCCACGATGGCATCGGCAGACTTGGCTTCATCGATATCGACGACGATGAAGCCCACCTCATTCTTCGCCCAATGGATGACCGCATCATCAAAGTAGTCCCACCGCAACAGGAACAGGGATTGGGAGAGCTGACCGCCGGCGCTCTCGAATGTACCGGCGAACTCAAACTCCCAATCCCAGCTGCCGTCCACCTGAGGCCAGATATCACCGCGCAACACAACCCTGTCGCCGACAGACCATCCGTATTTGTCAGCTAGAGACCGGGACGCAACGGCGCCAATTGGACTTGCCTGAAAACGAGCTAACACATCAGGGGCGATCTGATACTCCCCATAGATCGAAAAGTACGAACTGGCATCAACGGCAAGCGTTGTGAACGCCTCTTTCGGATCGCGGTAGTAGCCTCCAAACCAGTTGACAGCACTCGCGGCAGTCACGCCCTCTATGGAACGCAGCTGTTCGAGATAGGCGACAGGCAGATTGTCGGTCATCGAGTACTTCGCATCAATAATCAGTCTGTTGACCCCATGCATAGAGGCATTGCCCGAGAACGCAGCTGTCACGGCGTTAAGCACCATGAACAGGACAAACGCGATAACGAGCGACGCGAATGTCAAAAAGGTCCGTGCCGGATGACGAAACAGGTTTGCGATGACCAACCCCCAGGGGATCATGCCGTGACCTCCTGAACCAAGGCGCCCTTGTCCAGATGCAGCAGGCGCTGCGCTCGATCAGCAGCCTTTGGATCATGGGTCACCATGATGATGGTTTTGCCATAGTCGCGATTGAG
>JANQMQ010000507.1 GCA_028279995.1 Candidatus Phaeomarinibacter sp.
GTTTCAAACAGGTGGGGGTGGTCGGCAACGAGCATGGTGGTGACGCCCTTGCGCCGCATGGCGTAGGTGATGGCGTCTTCCCAGATTTCGATGGAGCCCCAGGGGCGCCAGAGAAAGTCCATGGCGCCGACCAGAATGTCGTGCCGGGCAGGCATGCAGGGCAGGGAACCGGTGAAGTGGCGATTGAAGGTGAGGGCGTGTTTGGCGAACGCATCGAAATTGGGGGTCGCAAACTCCTCGCTCCCATAGCTGCCCAGCATGTGCCTGTTCAGGCTGTCGAACAAAAGGACGATGACGTTTTTCGTCTTGGTGCGATCCAAAGCCGTGTCTCCCCTTACCGGTCTTGTGGCGGCGAGCTTAGGGGAGGGCGCAAGCAATGACCATGTCGCTTGAACACCGCTATGCGGGCGCTTATGGGGCGATCTTTCTCGCCATGGGGACATTTCTTCCCTACTTCCCGGTGTGGCTCGAGTCCCGTGGGCTGTCGCCATACGAAATAGGACTGCTGTTCAGCCTCTCTGGTGTCGTACGCATGGGAACGATGCCGGTGATCGCCTATCTGGCGGACCGGGCGGGTACGCCGGTGCGGGTGCTGCGTCTTCTCACGGCGGTCACACTGGTGGCCAACATCGCGTATCTCGGGACGAGCAGCTTCTGGCCGATCCTCGCTGTGCTCATGGTGATGACGGTGTTTGGTCCGCCGATCATGCCGATGACGGATGCGCTGGCCATGCGCGACAGCGAGGCGGGCAGGCTGGTGTACGGGCGCGCACGGGCCTGGGGGTCCGTCGCCTTTATCGTGGCCAATCTGGGTGTCGGCGCGGCGCTTGGCAGTCTTGGACCGGATCTTGTGATCTGGGCAATCGTGTTTGCCGGGGCGCTTAACTTTGCAGCGTATTTTCTGCTGGCCGACACAAGCAGCGATGCGGAGATCGGCGGCGTGGGACGCGTTGATATCGCAAGTGCAGTGCGGCTTGTCCGTTCGCCCATCTTTCTGGTTTTTGCGCTGGCTGCTGCAAGCGTACAGGCGACGCACGCGGTCTACTACGCCTTTGGCACGTTGCACTGGCAGTCGCTTGGCCTGAGCGACAGCGTCATTGGCGCGCTGTGGGCCTGGGCGGTCGTTGTGGAAGTCATCCTGCTCTGGCAGGCGGCCCCGATCGTGAAACGGTTTGGGCCTGCCATGCTGATCGGGCTGGGGGCTGTTGCCGGGATCATGCGCTGGACGGTAATGGCGTTTGATCCGCCGTTCTGGTCATTGCCACTTCTGCAGGTTTTGCACGCGATGACGTTCGGGTTGGCGCATCTGGGCATCATGCAGTTTCTGGTGCGCGGGGTGCCGCCGCAGCTCGCTTCGACGGCGCAGAGTGTCTATTCGGCGTTGGCGGGCGGCATCGTAATGGCGGGGGCGACCTTTGCTGCCGGACGCCTATATGAAGACTTTGGCGGGCTTACCTACCTTGCGATGACGGCCCTAGCTGTGCTTGCTTGCGGCGCGGCCTATGTGGGCCACCGGATTTGGAATGGAGAGCGGATCGATGGGTGATCCTGCAACGAAGATTGATGTCCCGTTTGACGTCGTGCCAACAGGCGCAGCTGTGGGGGCTGAGATACGCGGACTTGATGTGCGGACGCTGGATGACGCTACGTTTTCAGCGCTGCGTCAAGCATGGCTGACCCACAAGGTTCTGCTGTTTCGCGACCAGACACTGACGGATGATGAGCTTGTGGCGTTCTCCAAACGCTTCGGCCCGCTTGATCTGGCGCCGGCCAGCGCGACCGAAGACGTGGGCGCGCAGACAAAATCCCGTCCGGATATCTGGATTATTTCCAACGTTGTTGAAGATGGAAAACCCATTGGTGCACTGGGCTCTGATGAAGCTGAATGGCACACCGACATGTCCTATGTGGACCAGCCGCCCATGGCGAGTGTTCTGTACTCGCTGGAGATTCCGCCCAGTGGGGGCGACACCAGTTTTGCCAATATGGTGACGGCGCTGGACGAACTGCCGGACCATCTGCGCGCAAAGATTGACGGGCGGATCGCCAACCATGATTCCAGCTACACGAGCGTCGGTGAACTGCGCGTGGGCGCGGAGCCAGTGACGGACGTCACCAATGCACCGGGGGCGCGGCATCCGGTCATTCGCACCCATCCTGAAAGCGAAGAGAAAGCACTCTATCTCGGCCGCCGCCGCAATGGCTGGATCGTTGACATGGACAGGGACGAGAACGAAACGCTGCTGGATGAGCTGTGGGCGCACTGCGCCGACCCGCGCTTTGCGTGGACGCATCAGTGGCGCACCGGCGATCTGCTGATCTGGGACAACCGGTCCCTCAACCACAAGCGCGAAGCCTTTGATCCCATGTCCCGGCGCGTGATGCATCGCTGCCAGATCAAGGGAGATACGCCGCGCTAGAGCAGATGCTCGCGAGCGACCGAATTCGAAAAACGAAAACTGAAAATGGGAGGCGCGCATCATGCGGGCAGATAAAATGCGGGCGGTGGAAATTCAGGGGGCGTTCGGCCTCGACAATCTGGCGCTGGTGGAGCGGGATGTTCCAAAGGCCGGACCCGGACAGATCGTGGTGAAGTTGACGGCGGCATGCCTCAACTTTCGTGACTATGCGACGGTGCTTGGGCTGGGCGGACAGTATCCGCTGCCGCTGGTCCCGCTGTCTGACTCTGTCGGCACGGTAAGTGAGGTTGGTGAGGGCGTGACGCGTGTTGCGGCCGGTGACCGGGTGTGCCCGATCTTCTTCCCCACATGGCATGCAGGCGGGCCGACCATTGAAGGTCTCTCCAAGGCGCTGGGTGGCTCGCTCGACGGCTGCGCACAGGAATATCTGCTGATCGGCGAAGACGGTGTGGTC
>JANQMQ010000510.1 GCA_028279995.1 Candidatus Phaeomarinibacter sp.
TGCGCAAGGTGCTGAAGATCGCCAAGGAGCCGATCTCGCTTGAAACACCCATCGGTGACGAGGAAGACAGCCATCTGGGTGACTTCATCGTGGACAAGAACGCTGTCCTGCCAATCGACGCTGCCATCCAGTCCAACCTGCGTGAAACCACGACCCGGGTTCTAGCTTCGCTGACGCCGCGCGAAGAGCGCGTCCTGCGCATGCGCTTCGGCATCGGCATGAACACCGACCACACGCTCGAAGAAGTGGGTCAGCAGTTCTCAGTTACCCGCGAACGCATCCGCCAGATCGAAGCCAAGGCGCTGCGCAAGCTCAAGCACCCGAGCCGCTCCCGCAAGCTGCGGTCGTTCCTCGACAACTAGTCGAACCATCCGAACGAAAACAAAAACCCCCGAAGGCGTATTGCCCTCGGGGGTTTCTTGTTTCGGGAGGTAGCATGCTCAGAGGTTCGCGCCACCCCAGAAGACGGAGAACTGTTCGCAGTGGATCAGCACGGATGTGTAGGCGTCTTTGCTGAAGTCTGCCGGCAGCTTGTATTCCTGGGCGCCGGAGGTGCTCTTCAGCTTGGAGACGAGGACGGCGTCTCGGGTGGCGGTGCGGTCGCGCACGTCGTTCACGTCCTGCTGGGAGAGGAAGATCTTGAGGTCCGGTGCGTTGCTGGTGCGGAAGTCGTCACTCAGCACGATGTAGGCGCCGTCGTCGCGGGTTTCGATGGACCAGGAGCCGTTGAGCGGCTTTTCAGCGACATCGAAGGCGCGGGCACCGGTGTCGGCTGAGGCGGGCAGGGCGACGGCGAAAAGGCTGGAAACTGCGATGGCAGCGGCGGCGAAGAAGGTCTTGAAAGTCATGGTCTGTCCTGACGTCTTGTTTGGGGCGGCCATGTGAGGCCGGAATGGTCTTTTCTGTGGTCAGGACCTAGGCGCGGGTCGGATCACACACCATGAAACAGGGCGTGAGCAGGCTGTGAGGCCTGCGTTACCGCCCAGATACATCGGAAAAAGGCAGTTTCGCTGCCTGGAATTGCAGATCAGTGATGAGTGGACTTTGACGTCAAGTACTTGTAAAACGCGCCCTCATTTCGCATATGCGAGATAACTTATCGGGAGCGCCTGCGATGCTGCTGACCATGCTGAAAGCCAAGCTGCACCGCGCCACGGTTACGGGCGCGGACCTTCACTATGAAGGCTCTATCGCCATTGACCGCGATCTGATGGATCTTGCCGGTCTCCTGCCCAATGAGCAGGTGGATATCTACAATATCGACAATGGCGAACGCTTTACGACTTACATCATTGAAGGCGCACGCGGCAGCAAGGTGATTGCGCTCAACGGCGCCGCCGCCCGCAAGGTCTGTGTCGGCGACAAGGTCATAATTGCTGCCTACGCCCAGGTGGATGCTGAAGAAGCCCGCAACTACAACCCGGCGGTGGTGTTGCTCGGCGACGGCAACGAGGTTCAGACTGCGGCGTAGATTCGTTTCCTGTTCAGGAGAACGCCGGATGCGCCTGCTGCTCGCTCTTTTTGCTCTCACGATTTCACTCGGTCTGACGGTCCTGGCTTCGCAGGCTCATGCGGAAGATGCCGCGGCTCAGGGTCAGCCTGCCTATGCGGCTGCTTATGCGCCCGAAGCGGCGTTTGAGACCTGCCGGGCCGGCACCGCGACCGAAGCAGTCGCGTGTGCGCTCAAAGCCTGTGCGGACGCCAGCGGCTATCCTGAGGACTGCTACATCCTTGCGGCCTGCGAAGGCGGTGGATGGGCCGGGGTGATGGGCATCATGCTGGAGGAAATCCACTTCACTACGGTCACGTGCGGGAAGTC
>JANQMQ010000535.1 GCA_028279995.1 Candidatus Phaeomarinibacter sp.
GCTGGCAAGGATGCTGCGCAAGGCGTCGGGCACGACCGGCTTGGACAGATAATCGTCCATTCCGGCATCCAGACACCGCTGCCGGTCTTCAGAGTAAGCATTTGCGGTGAGCGCGACGACATGCACGTCATGGCCGTTCTTGCGCAGGGCCTGCGTGGCTTCTACGCCATCCATTTCCGGCATGTGCATGTCCATCAGCACAATATCGAAACGCGCCTGCGTGTTGAGTGCCTCGACCGCTTCGCGGCCATTCACAACGCGGATCACCTCGTGTCCGTCGCGCTCCAGAACGCTCACGGTGAGCAGCGCATTCACGTCATTGTCTTCTGCCAGCAGCACCCTGCGCCCGTGAACAGGCTGATCACCGGATGAGGAACGCTGCGCCTGTGCTGCGTCTCCATCCTGAGACGGGTCGGTGGCAGTGTTTTCAGACGGCACTTCATCGCGGCCAAGCACATCAGCGTCATCCAGCAGGACACCAATCAATGTCTGGCGGCGGGCGGGCAGCAGCAGGTATCCGTCCGCCGGATGGTCGGATCTGGATGAGACGCCATGTGCCTGTGACCGGTTGCTGGCCAATGATGCTGCCAGGATGCGCAGGTGAGGCCGCTTTGCCCGTATGGCCGAAACACCATCCGGAGTGAGGGCGTCTGCATCAGCAATCAGCATCGTTGCGTCGCCCAGCGCGCTGAGAATGGGACGGTCCGGCGTTGCAAGAATGGCGGCGCCCCCATGCTGACGAACGCCCTCCGCCACGGCCTCGGCTTCATGGCCGGCGATGGCCACGGCGCAGGTCATGCCCTGCAGGCTGCGGTCATTGCCAAGAGGTTCGGGATCAGCAATCTCGAGAGGGATGCGGATTGAGAATGTCGTTCCTTCTCCCGGCGCGCTCGCAAGCTCAATCGAGCCGTCCATTGTGGACACAAGCTTGCGGGAAATCGCCAGTCCAAGGCCTGTGCCGCCGCGACGTTGCGCTGCAGCCGCGCGGGCCTGCTGGAACTCCTCAAAGACAATCCGCTGGTCCTCGGCCCCCATGCCGATACCTGTATCGATCACCTGGGCTTCCAGAATGGCCGTATCCGGTGTGGACGGGTCATCGCGTCCGCGTCTCAGAACAACGGTCACGCCGCCCTTGTCGGTGAACTTGATGGCATTGCCAACCAGGTTGGCAAAGACCTGGTGCAGCCGTCCCTGATCGCCAATGACCCGGGTGGGCAGGGTCGGATCGACCACGGTGGAGAGGCTGATGCCGCGCTGCTGGGCCCGGGGGGCAAGAAGCTCTGCCAGGCCCTGGATCATTTCTTCCAGGCACAGGGGCTCGCGTTCCAGTTCCAGACGCCCGGCCTCGATCTTCGAGAAATCCAGAATGTCGTCAATCAGCCGCAGCAGGGCATGGCCGGACCGGCGTACGGCCTGAACATAGTTGGCCTGCTCCGCGGAAAGAGCGGTTTCGCTCAACAGGGCAGAAATGCCGATGATGCCGTTCATGGGCGTTCGGATTTCATGGCTGATGGTTGCCAGAAACGCCGACTTGGCGTGGTTGGCCTGCTCCGCCTCGTCACGGGCGCGGGCCAGTGCCCGTTCGGTGTTCTTGCGCTCGGTAATGTCGCGTCCGGCGCACTGAATTTCGACGAGCCGGCCATCCGCAGTGCGGATCGGGAGTTCCTCCCAGGCGATCCAGCGCCAGCCGCTCACCGTTTTGATGCGCTGGTCAGTCCGGATCCGGAACTTTTGCGCGCCGCCAGCCCCCGGCGCCGCCTCAACAGTGGGCGCCTTGCCCAACAGACCCTCGCCGGTGCTTGCATCCACATGGGGAACAAAAGGACGCCCAAGCACCTGTTCGCGGGACACTCCGAAGGTTGCACAGAAGACATCGTTGACGAAGGTCAGCTGGCCGCGGGTGTTACGGCGAAAGATGATGTCCGCCTGACCTGCCAGCAGACCGCGCAGCAGATGTGCCTCGCTGCGCAGGGCCACCAGTTCCCGGTGGTCAGCCTCCATGCCCGTCAGCTTGCGCAGAACAGCTTTGGTTGCCCCGGCCATTTTCTGCGTCCAGACACCGCGTGCGGACGTTCCCTGACCAGGGCGGACCGCGGGACCGGATGGCAGGCCGAATGGCATTGGGGGCAACTCCAGGGGCAGGCCACCCTCAAAGGGCGGCGGAAAGACCCGACCAGAATTGTCCGTTACGATTGAAGATCACGTTAACTTCGCCAGAATCGCGAGTAATTCTGCCGGATTTTCATGGCGCGGGGGAGCGGTTTGCCTGATCGGCCCGGTCAGTCCTGTCATGCGGCAACGATTGACTGGGCGGGTGCGCGGCGGAAGCTCAGGGCTTCAGCAAGATGCGCCCGTGTGACAGCCCCGCCGCCTTCGAGATCTGCCAGGGTCCGTGCAACACGCAGCACACGCACATATCCACGGGCGGACAGGCGCATCGAGTCGGCTGCCTTGTCCATCAGATCAAGGCCCTGCGTGTCCAACCGGACCGCCTTTTCAAGCAATTGCCCATCGGCTTCGGCATTGGTTGTGACGGAGCTGTCCGCAGCGAGCTGCGCATAGCGCGCGGCCTGGATGTCGCGGGCCGCTGTCACGCGCGCAGCAATTGCAGCGCTTGGTTCGCCCGGTGCGCCATGACGCATGTCGGCGGCGGCCACGGGGGGAACGTCAAGCTGGATGTCAATCCGGTCCATCAGGGGCCCCGATACCCGGGTCTGGTAGTCCAGGGCGCAGCGCGGCAGGCGACCACACGCCATGCCGGGCTCACCTGCATAGCCGCAGCGGCAGGGGTTCATGGCGGCGACAAGCTGGAACCGGGCCGGATAGCTCACATGGTGATTGGCCCGGGCAATGACCGCAGCCCCGGTTTCAAGTGGCTGCCGCAGGGCATCCAGAACCGGGCGGGCGAACTCCGCCAGTTCATCCAGAAACAGCACCCCATTGTGCGCCAGAGACACTTCCCCGGGCTTCGCCTTGATTCCACCGCCTACAAGCGCGGCCATGGATGCGGAGTGGTGTGGCGCGCGGAACGGCCTTTGCGGTGTCAGCGCCCCGCCCTCCAGAACACCGGCCACGGACGCAACCATGGCAACATCCAGCATCTCACGGGGGCTCAGGGGTGGCAGGACGCCCGGCAACCTGCTTGCCAACATGGATTTGCCCGCGCCGGGCGGGCCGACAAACAACAGGTTGTGGCCGCCGGCCGCGGCCACCTCGAGGGCCCGCTTGGCGGTTTCCTGTCCCTTGATGTCCGCCATGTCCGGGACGGTGCCGGGCACGGGCGGCGACCCCGGGCGGGGAACCGGCAACACCTGTGTGCCTTTGATGTGGTTCACCAGCTCAAGCAGGGTGGCCGGTGCAATAATCTGCATGTCGCCGGCCCAGGCTGCCTCAGGCCCGCAGGCGGCGGGACAGACCAGTCCCCGCTCTTTGGCATTGGCTGCAATGGCAGCCGGCAAGGCTCCGGTGACCGGCGCAATCGTGCCGTCCAGACCCAGTTCCCCCAGGACGCATAGATCGTCGAGAGCGTCCTGCGGGAGGACACCAAGGGCCGCCATGAGGGCGACCGCGATGGGCAGGTCGTAATGACTGCCTTCCTTGGGAAGGTCGGCAGGCGCCAGATTGACTGTTATCCGCTTGGGCGGCAGAGCAAGACCGATGGCCGTCAGCGCCGCTCTGACCCGCTCCCGGCTTTCGCCAACTGCCTTGTCACCCAGTCCCACGATCGTGAAGGCCGGTATGCCGGGGGAGATCTGGACCTGCACGCCCACATCCCGCGCCTCAACGCCCTCGAACGCTACCGTGTTGACCCGCGCCACCATTGCTCATCCCCTGGTCTGGCGATTGGAGCCCTTTGCTCAGCCGCGCCATGGCCTGCAAATGTTCTGCAAGCGCTGGTCAATTTGACAACTGAGTGTGATTATCCCCAATCAAAGCCGTCTGAGCGGACCATAACACGAACATTGCGGGAACGCACGTTCTAGTTTGTGGAAGATTGCAGCGGCGCAAATTAACTTATTGAGGTCGCCACGCGATGATCATGCGCCGGAGGTGCGGGTATCAGGCGCGCTTGGCTTCGATCACATCCCAGATCATGGCGGCGATATTGGTGCCGTCAAAGCGCTCGATTTCGCGCAGACCCGTGGGCGAGGTGACGTTGATTTCCGTCATGTAGTCGCCGATGACATCGATCCCGACAAAGATCAGGCCGCGCCGCTTGAGCTCCGGTCCGATGAGGGCACAAATTTCGCGTTCGCGGTCTGTCAACTGGGTTGCTTCCGGCCGTCCACCCACATGCATGTTGGAGCGGCTTTCGCCGGCCGCGGGGACCCGATTGATGGCGCCTGCGATCTCTCCGTCCACAAGGATGATGCGTTTGTCCCCTGCGCGCACGGCCGGCAGATAGGCCTGCGCAATCAGCGGCTCTCGGAACATCTGGGTGAACATCTCCAGAAGCGACGCCATGTTCTCGTCGTCCTGTTTCACGCGGAACACACCTGCGCCACCATTGCCGTAAAGCGGCTTCAGGATGATGTCGCCGTGCTCGGCGCGGAATGCCCTGATGTCTTCCTCATTGGACGAGATCAGGGTCGGCGGCATGACGCCTTCAAACTCGGTCACAAACAGCTTTTCCGGCGCGTTGCGCACATGGGTCGGATCATTCACCACCAGCGTATGCGGATGGATGTGATCGAGGATATGAGTGGCCGTGATGTAGCTCATGTCGAAGGGCGGGTCCTGGCGCATGAGCACCACGTCGACCTCGCGCAGATCTATGACAACCTGGTTGCCTTCGGTGAAATGGTCCCCCGCCGCGTCACGCACTTCGAGGGAGCGGGTGCGGGCCAGCACCCTGCCGTCATGCAACGACAGGTCCCGGGGGAGGTAGTAGGAAAGTTCGTGGCCGCGCGACTGGGCTTCGAGTGCCAGGCGGAAGGTGGGATCGCCCTTTATGTCGATGGCCGCCACCGGGTCCATCTGAATTGCCACTTTGAGTGTCATGCGCCGCCCTACTCTGCCGGTTCTTGGTTGGTGTCAGGTTCCGGCGGAATGTCGGGGTGCGCCCGCCCAAGGTCAATGGACAAAAGACGCAGGTTCGCCATGCCGAGCCGAAGACGGGTGGTGGGCGACGCGCTAGTTGAGGCTCATGCGCAGCTTGTCCGCACGCAGCTTGGCTTCACGGGCAATGTGGCTGCGCCCGTCAGCCAGAGCCAGTTCTGCCGCGCGCGCATAGGCCTTGCGGGCGGACATCAGGCTTCCCGTCTCACCATCCAGACGGCCGCGCTCCAGCCAGAGTGCTGGATCGCGCGGGGCAATCGCGGTCATCCGCGCCAGAATGGCATCCGCACGGGCAAGGTCGCGGGCCTGAGTGGCGCGGGAATAGATATTGTTTTGGAGCCGTAACAAAACTGCCCGCGCCGAGACCGGCGCCAGCGCGCGCTCAAGATCATCCTGTGTCGGCTCCCCGTCGTCCTCATCCTCCAGCCCCTGAACACGTGCCAGAAGCGAGGTGATGGCGTCTTCATCGAGTACCTGACCGCCGGAGAACGGATCAATCATCACCGGCGGCGGGCCGCCCTGCACCACGCCATTGAGGCGGACGAGAAAGTGGCCGGGAAAGTTGACGCCGGAAACGGCCCATCCATTCGCCCGTCCAGCATGGATATAGAGTAGGCCAAGCGCCACCGGCAGCCCGCGCTTGCGGTCGATGACCCGCACCATGTTGGCATTCGCCATGTCGTCATAGGTCACCCGGTCGCCGTCATAGCCGAAGTCGCCAGCAATGACGTCCGCAAGCGCCTGGGCCTGCGCGCGAGTGCGGGCAGCATCGCGGCGGACAGGGTCCGCTGACTGGGCATCCGGTGTTTCAAGCGCAGTCGCACGCGCAGCCACATCGCTCACAATCCGGGCCAGATGCGCGTGGTAGGGGTCCAGCACAAGGTCCGGCATGTCGGCAGCGCCCAGCGCCAGAGCGGTTTGCGCAATGTCGAGCGCATCATCAGCTGCCTCTCCGGCAGCACGCAGAATACGGTCAAGCTCAGGCGTCATGGACGATGATCCCGCAGGTAACAGGCGGCGCCGGGCCTCGGCGTCACCGCGACGGGTGAATGATAGCGCCCTCATCGGATCGGCGCTAAGTCGCGACTCTCAATACCGCGATTTTGAGGGGCCAGCGAGCGGGGGCCGGAAGACGCAGGCTGCTGA
>JANQMQ010000577.1 GCA_028279995.1 Candidatus Phaeomarinibacter sp.
CAAGTTCACCGAGGCTGGCGTTCATGCGGGCATAGGCGTCAAGGCCTTTGGGCGTCACCTCAATGAGTTGGGAGCGGCGGTGGGCCGGGTTGGGCGCAAAGCGGATCAGGCCTTCGGCGACCATTTCATTGGCAAGTTTTTGAATGTGCTGGCGGGAGACGGGCCGGGCGCGGGCGAGTTGCGGCACGGTCTGGGGGCCCTGGGTGATGACCGAGTTCAGCATGCCCCAGACACCGCCGCGCTGGGCATTGACGGCGCCGATCTCCTGACCCTCGGCCTGCAGACGGAAGTAGAGCCAGGGTACGCAGTTCATGACGGCGAGGGAGAGGTCGCGGCGGCCCATGGCCCTGGCGGGAGAGACGGCTTTGACGAGTTTCTTTGCGCCTTTGCCCCCGCCCTTGCCGCCATTCTTCTTCTTGCCACCACTGTCCTTTGCCACCTGTGCCCCCTTGCGGATGGGCCGGGCCGCACCGCGTTGCGCGGGGCCCGGCGAAGCGCGGACTCTACTCCCTGCTTGAGGCCTCTTGAAGAGGGCAATTCATTTCTTACATGACAATTTAGTTGTCGAAGCGAGGTTTGTGACAGGAGGGAGACAGAATGACGACACCAAAGACAGGTTCACTGTCAATTGCGGGGCAGGATGAGAGCGGGCCGCGCTCCCAGTTTGGCAATCCGCGCGGCTGGCTCGGCCGGCTGGCGCTCATGTCCATGGCCTGGAAGAACGGGCGCTACAACGGCGCGGCGCGGGATGCCCTTGATCTGCAGGCCGGCGACACAGTGCTCGAAATTGGCTGCGGGCCGGGCGTTTCCCTGCGCAAGGTGGCGCGGCTCATCGGACCGGGTGGGTTTGTTTCGGGGGTGGATTATTCATCTGCCGCCGTCCGCATGGCGCGGCACAAGCTTCACTGGATGATCCATCGCGGCCGGGCGCAGGTGCTGCGGGCCAGCGCTGAAACCCTGCCGTTTGAGACGGGCCAGTTTGACAAGGCATATGCCGTCAACAGCTTTCAGTTCTGGCCGAAGCCGCAGGAAGCCTTGGTGGAGCTGGCGCGGGTGCTGAAACCCGGCGGGCGACTTGTCATTGTGCAGCGGTCAGCGGGACCTGACACCACCAGCGACTTTGCCGGTGCCCAGGGGGGATGGGATCGGGTCGAGCGGGCGGTTGAAGCCGCCAGGCAGGCTGGGTTCACGGTTGTCGATGTGACCCAGGAACCGGCAGGCAAGCTGGTGGCCGCGATTGCGATTTTCGAGACACCGGCCTGCGTTGTTGAAGGCTAACTTGCGTAGGCTTCCATCGCCTTGGCCAGGTCGATGTCCTTCTGGCTCAGGCCGTCGGCGTCATGGGTGGTAAGCGTAACGTCCACCTTGTTGTAGACGTTAAACCATTCCGGGTGGTGATCCATGACTTCGGCCTTCAGTGCCGCACGGGTCATGAAGGCGAAGGCCTCTGAGAAGTCCTTGAACTTGAAGACCTTGTTGATGGCGTCGCGGCCGTCGACCTCGCTCCAGCCCGTCAGACCTGCCAGAGCGGTGGTGCGGGCATCGCCGGTAAGTTTCTCGGTCACTGGGGGTCTCCTCAGGTAAGCAGGGATCAACAGGGTTTTGCGGACCATGTGACGCGCTTTGCCTGCAGGTCAAGGCGGGGGCATCATTCCGTCATGACCGATACGCTTTCCCCCGTGCATTCCCTGGCTCAGGTGCATGCGCCCTCTCTTGATGACATCACGCAGATGGCGGAAGCCGCCTTTGCGGCACTGCCTGAACAGTTCCGCGCCCTGTGCGGAGATGTGGTGATCCGCGTCGAAGACTTTCCCGATGACGACGTCATCCAGGACATGGGTCTTGAGAGCCCGTTCGACATCATGGGGCTCTATGCCGGCACCATGTCGCCCTTCCGCGAATCCGGCGACATGGGTGGCAGCGTCAACATGGTGTTTCTCTACCGGCGGCCCCTGCTCGACTACTGGGCTGAGTATGACGAGAGTCTCGGCCATCTTGTGCGGCATGTACTGGTGCATGAGATCGGCCACCATATGGGCCTGTCCGACGATGCCATGCATGCGCTGGAGGATGCAGCGGACTGATCAGCCTCAGGCCGTCACGCGGGCGAGCTTGTAGCTTTGTTCCAGATGATAGATCGAGCCTGAGTGGCTCAGGTCGCTGGAGTAGAGCCCGAAGCTGTCGATGGCGATGGGGGCAGCCTTGTAGAGGCTGTGGTCCTGAACGAACTGCTGCACCTTGAGTGGTTCGGCATTGCGCAGGCGGGCGAGGGTGATGTGCGGGACAAATTTGCGTCTGTCCGGGGCAAGGCCCATGCGCTGGAAGGCCCGTTCGATTTTCTTTTGCAGGTTGGTCAAAGCCTCACTGGCCTCGACGCCGGCCCAGATGGCGCGGGGCTGGTCATGCCCGAAGACGCCGCAGCCCTTGATCTGCAGATCAAACGGCTTTGCTGAAATGGCGGTGAGGGCAGAGGCGATGTCCTCTGCCTGGGGTTCGGTGACCTCGCCGATGAAGCGCAGGGTGACGTGATAGTTTTCCGGGGGGACCCAGCGGGCGCCGGGGACACCACCGCCGGTGAGCATGGCCAGATCCATGGAGGTGGCGTGGGGAAGACCCAGGGCAACGAACAGTCTCAGCATGTCCAAGACATATCCGAGTCTGATGTCAGCTGAAAGACGGGCTAGAGACTGATCCCCATCGCCTTGCTTGCGGCGCGGCGCAGGCGTTCGCTTGAGACCGGTTTGGGTAGGACGGCGCTCACATTCATGTCGCTGGTCACGTCCAGCAGGGTTTCATCCTCAGCGCCGGTCAGCACGATCACCGGGATGGCGCGTATGCGGGTGTCCTGCGACAGGCGGAGTTTCTGGAGCAACTCAAGCCCATCCATCGGCTCCATGTAGATGTCCGTGATGACAAGGTCCGGCAGGCGGCCTTCGGCTTCCGTCAGCCTGCGCAGGGCCGCTTTGCCGTCTCGGGCCTCAAGGAAATGCGTGAGGCCGGCCTCGAAAAGAGACTGGCGCAGGATGCGCCGTATGGTCCGCTGGTCGTCGACAATCAGCACGGTGATGTCGTCGTACGCCGTGCGGAGACAGTTAATGCCTCCAGCCGCCTTCTGTAGCCCTCCAGCATGCGGAATGTTCATCACTTCTGCCCGTTTGCTCAGGTGAATGGCCAGATTGCCACCCACGCCCTGCCCCAAACGCTACCGCGCGCACGTTTAGCGGTAGTTTTGGAGCAGGCGGGCTTTTTCTGAAAATTTGGCTCTTATTCGCCCAATTTTCGGGAGTTACGGGCAGGGGTTGGGCTGCTCGAGATGGGCAGCTTCGATCTCCGCCAGCAACTCCTCACTCATGTCGAGATCGACGCTGTCGATGTCGGTCTTGAGCTGCTCCATGGTGGTGGCGCCGATGATGTTGGAGGTCACGAACGGCTTGAGCGTTACGTATTGCAGCGCCATCTGCGATGGATCGATGCCGTGCTTCTCGGCAATGGAGAAGTAGCTTTCCATAGCGCGGTCAGCGGCGGCTGACTCATAACGCTGCAGGCGGTTGAAAAGCTGCCTGCGGGAGCCCTTGGGGTTGGCGCCGTTGCGGTACTTGCCGGTGAGGTAACCCTGAGCAAGCGGCGAATAGGCCAGCAGGCCGACGCCTTCACGATGGGCAACTTCGGAGCCGCCCTGTTCGAAGGTGCGGATCAGGAGGTTGTAGGCGTTCTGGATCGACTGCATGCGCGGCA
>JANQMQ010000645.1 GCA_028279995.1 Candidatus Phaeomarinibacter sp.
GCAGCCAAAGCCGATGGTGGAGAGCGGCGGCCGCCCTATCCTGTGGCACATCATGAAGATCTATCAGCGGCCCGGCAACACCGACTTCATCATCTGCCTTGGCTACAAAGGCTATGTGATCAAAGAATACTTCGCCAATTACTTCCTTCATCACGCTGATGTCACTGTCGATCTGGCTTCCAACCAGATGGAGTTCCATCAGGCCAACGCCGAACCGTGGAAGATCACGCTGGTCGACACAGGTATCAACACGATGACAGGCGGCCGCATCCGGCGCATCGCCTCGCACCTTGATCCGGACACACCCTTTTGCCTGACCTACGGGGACGGCGTTGGAGACGTCGACATCACGGCATCCATCGCCTTTCACAAGGAACAGGGCGCAGAGGCCACCATGACCGTGGTGGCGCCGCCCGGTCGCTTTGGCGCCACTGTGCTGGATGGCGATCGTGTCTCAGCGTTTGAGGAAAAACCACGCGGAGACGGAGGACGCATTAACGCCGGTTTCTTTGTGTGCGAGCCAGGCGTCATCAACCACATCGCAGGCGATGAAACAGTCTGGGAACAGCAACCGCTCCACTCCCTTGCCGCCAAGGGCGGCCTGGCCGCATGGCGCCATGACGGCTTCTGGCAACCGATGAACATATTGCGTGAGAAGCACCTGCTTGATGATCTGCTCGCAAATGGAGAAGCACCCTGGTTGCCAGGCTTCGGCGCACCGGTCGGAGCTCGCGCAAAGTGACCATGCCTTCAGGCAAGTTCTGGCACGGCAAGAGAGTCCTGCTGACCGGGCACACAGGCTTCAAGGGCAGCTGGCTGGGCAGCTGGCTGACCCGGATGGGTGCCGAGACTCACGGGATCTCACTCGCCCCTGAAACCACACCCAACCTTCACGACATTCTGTCTGTTCCCTACGCATCTCAGGCAATGACTGACCTGCGCGATGCAATACAGGTTGCGCGCGAGGTCAGCCGTATTCAGCCTCAGATCGTACTGCATCTGGCAGCCCAGGCCCTTGTCCGGCGCAGTTACGAAGACCCGGTTGAAAGCATCGCCACGAACGTGTTGGGAACAGCACACCTGCTGGATGCCCTGCGCCATTGCACGGAGCTGCAAGCAGTACTCGTGGTGACCAGCGACAAGGCCTACGACAACCCGGCCTACATTCCCGGTCAGAACCACCGCCCGTTCACAGAGGCGGACGCCCTGGGCGGACGCGATCCCTACAGCGCCTCAAAGGGATCACAGGAAATCGTCACCCGCAGTTTCGCCCAGAGTTTCTTCAAACCCCAAAACATACCGGTCGTGACCGCCAGAGCCGGCAATGTAATCGGCGGCGGAGACTGGTCACAGGATCGATTGATGACGGACATTGTTGCCGCCGCATCATCCGGCCAGCCGGTGACCCTTCGCAGTCCGGATGCCACGCGGCCATGGCAGCATGTGATGGATCCGTTGGCGGGATACCTACTCTATGTGGAGAACCTGGTCGCAGGCGCAACCGACATCACCGCCATGAATTTCGGGCCCGATGACGCCCATTCCGTCTCAACCGTGACAGACTTGCTTTCTGGCCACTGGCCGGGCGCTGCCGGGTGGACTCAAGATGAAGCGGCAGGCAACGCCCAGGCAAAGCCCGAGGCCGCCGTCCTCGCTCTGGATTCCAGCCTTGCCAGACAGACACTTGGCTGGCATCCAAAACTCGAGATCGAAGCGGCGGTCAAATGGGTCGCTGACTGGCATCGTGCCCATCTGGCGGGTGACGACATGGCCGCCTGGACCCGCGATCAGATAAGACAGTATCAGGACCTTTAGCCCGCCATGCCCGACACGCCATCTCCTCTCCTGTGCCGTTCATGTGGCGCCCCACTGACCCGAACGCTTGTCGATCTGGGCAAGACCCCGCTTGCCAACTCCTACATACGCAAGGACGACGCGCCGGAACGCGACGCTCAGTACCCGCTTCATGCACGCGTTTGCGATACCTGTTTTCTGGTGCAGGTGGACGACGTGGTGCCGCCGGAGGCTATCTTCCGGGACTATGCCTATTTCTCCAGTTTCTCGGACAGCTGGGTAGCCCACGCAAAACGCTACGCCGATGAGGCAACGGACCGTCTGTCGCTGACACCGGACAGTCTTGTTGCCGAAGTGGCATCCAACGATGGCTATCTGCTCCAGCATTTCGTCAGCAGACAGATCCCCGTGCTTGGAATTGACCCGGCACTGGACGCCGCAGAAGCAGCACGCGCTCGTGGTGTCAGAACAGAAACCGAGTTCTTCGGTCGGGACTCAGCCACAAAGCTGCGGGAGCAATACGGCCCCGCCAGTCTGATTGCTGCCAACAACGTTCTCGCCCATGTTCCGGACATCAACGACTTCGTGTCCGGCTTCACCCGCCTTCTGTCAGAAGATGGTGTGGCCACATTCGAGTTTCCGCATTTGCTGAACCTTCTCCAGCAGGTGCAGTTTGATACGATTTACCACGAGCACTTCTCCTACCTGTCCCTCTACGCAGTGGAGGAATGCTTCAGGCGCAACGGGCTTCGCGTGTTTGACGTTGAGGAACTACTAACACATGGCGGCAGCCTGCGTGTCTGGGCCTGCCTGGAAGGACATCCGCGAGAGGACGAAGCGGGTCTGACGGCTGTTCGGGCAAAAGAGGAAGCGTTCGGAATGGCAAGCAGCGCGACCTATGACGGCTTCACCACAAAGGTCGAGGCCATCCGCACCGGCTTGATCGATTTCCTGCGGCAGGCAAAAGCCGAACACAAGACAGTTGCGGCCTATGGAGCCGCAGCAAAGGGCAACACCCTGCTGAACTATTGTTCCGTCACCAGTGATGACATAGCGCTTGCGGTAGACCTCAATCCAGCCAAACAGGACACGCTTCTTCCCGGCAGCCGCATCCCGGTCAAGGCACCTACGGCCCTCAAAGACCTGCGCCCGGACTACCTGCTGATTCTGCCCTGGAACCTGAAAGACGAAATCAGCGCACAGACACAGCACATCAAGGAATGGGGAGGACAACATATCGTCGCAATCCCCAGCCTGACTGTCCTGCCATGAAGCTCAGCCCCACAAGCATTGCCGGTGTCGTACGGATCGATCTCGAGCCGAAAACCGATGACCGCGGCTGGTTCGCCCGCGGCTTCTGCCAGCAGACACTTGCCGATGCCGGGCATCACTTCACCGTTCACCAGACCAACCTCTCCTTCAATGCCAAGGCAGGGACCCTGCGCGGCATGCACTATCAGGCAGAACCGCTCCCCGACCCCAAGATCGTTCGTTGCGAGCGCGGCGCGATCTTTGACGTGGCCATTGACCTGCGCCCCGCCTCTGCGACCTACATGAAGTGGACAGGCGAGGAACTGACTGCTGCAACAGGCGCGGCACTCCTCATTCCTGCGGGTTGCGCACATGGCTTCATCAGCCTTACGGACGACAGTCAGGTCCTTTACCTGATGGGAGCCCCCTATGATGCTGATCTGGCCCGCGGCGTACGCTGGAACGACCCGGCCTTCGGCATCGACTGGCCGATTGAAGCGACCACGATCAACCCGCGGGATGCCGCCTATCCGGACTATGACCCGGAACAGGAAACTCCATGAGGGTGCTTGTCACCGGTGGGCACGGCTTTGTCGGAGCACCGACGGTCGCAGCCCTTCTGGCCAAGGGGCATGAAGTCATCACGCCTCGCCATGAGCAATATGATCTGTTGGCCCAGGCGGAGCGCCGGACCCTGTT
>JANQMQ010000654.1 GCA_028279995.1 Candidatus Phaeomarinibacter sp.
CGGCAACGCGCTCCCCGGTAAGCGGGCAGACCGGCGGCAGCGCAAAGGATGCCGCTCCTTTCCCCACTGTCTGTGCGGCATTTGCGGCCACTGTCCAAAATGCATGAAACGCTTTGCCCATCATCACAGGGTAAGCTATTTCACCCGGTGTGACCGAACCTAATCCACAGACGCCATTTGACTCACACCTGATCCGTCAGCGCCGCGCCCGCGCCGCTGCAGGCTATGGCGAGTTCAATTTTCTAAAAACGCTGGTAGCCGGCGAGCTGGGCGAGCGCTTGCTGGACTCAAACCGGTCGTTCGAAACCGGTCTCGACATCGGCAGTCATCGCGGCGAAGTCCGTCAGCCGCTGCTGGCAACCGGCAAGCTCGCCCGTCTGATCCATACCGACAGCGTGGATGCCATGGTGCGGCAGGCGCCAGCGCCCCGCATCGTGATGGACGAAGAGCGGCTGGCAATCGCCCCAAGCTCAATTGATTTTGTGACCAGCGCCCTTGTCCTGCACCGCCTCAATGACCTGCCGGGCGCCCTCATCCAGATACGCCAGGCACTCAGGCCCGATGGACTGTTTGTGGGCGCAATGTTTGGCGGGGAAACCCTGACAGAGCTTCGAGCCGCTTTCTCGGAAGCAGAAGCGCAGATCGAAGGTGGCATCAGCCCGCGGGTCGCGCCATTTGCGGATGTGAGAGACATGGGAGGGTTGATGCAGCGTGCAGGCTTCGCCCTGCCTGTCGTCGATGCCGACCGTCACGCGGTGACCTACGAAACACCATTCGCCCTGCTGCGTGACCTGCGAGGAATGGGGGAGACCAACGCCCTCAACGACCGCCGAAAGAACCCGCTGCGAAAGGCGACCCTCATGCGAATGGCTGAGATCTACAGCGACCGTTTCGGCACACCGGACGGCCGGGTGAAGGCAACATTCCAGATTGTGTATCTCGCGGGATGGGCACCACATGAAACCCAGCAAAAGCCGCTGCGGCCCGGTAGTGCGGCCCAGCGGCTGGCCAACGCACTGAACACGGAAGAAATCAGCGCCGGCGAAAAACCCGGCGGGTAGATCCGCTGGCAAAGAAGACCTAGTCGAAACCGTCGGTCACCGTTCCGAACAGACCGGCCACATTCAGGCCAAGGGTGTTTATTGCCCCAACAATGACCAGGCAAATGCCGGATGCGATTATCGCATACTCAATGGCGGTGGTCCCGCTATCGTCTGCCACAAAGGTCTTGATCGAAAAATCGCTCATCCCAAGAAGTCCCTTATCAGGGCAACCAGCGGAACATCCGCAGGCGGCATTTCATAGTTCCTCATACGCATCGGCCGAACCCACTCCAGCCCGTCATGCTCCAACGCGGTAACCTGGCCAGACCATCGTCGACATACGAATAGCGGCATCAGGAGATGCCAGTCGTCCTGCCCGGCCTCGCCGGAATATGTGTGGCTGGCAAAAGTCAAAGGCGCCAGACAGGCCGCCGTAACGTCGATCGCCAGTTCTTCTTTCAGCTCACGAATGAGCGTTTCTTCAGGCGTTTCTCCCGTTTCAACCTTGCCGCCGGGAAACTCCCAGAGCCCTGCCATGGCCTTGCCCTCAGGGCGCCTGGCCAGAAGAACCCGGCCCTCCGCATCTACAAGCGCACAGGCCGCAACAAGAACAATCCGCATAAAAAACGCCAATCATTTGCAGCACAGTGTGTCACCGCGCCGTTAAGAGAACATGAGGACAATACTACACACCCGGCCAAAGCGGCCGGTGACACCGCGCAGCGTTAACAAAGTGTTGCTGGAGCCACAAAGCGGCTAGCTGCGGTAATCCGCATTGATCGAAATGTAGCCGTGCGTCAGATCACAGGTGTAGACCGTTGCCTCACCCTGCCCGATGCCGACATCCACATTGATCACGATATCCTGGCCCCTGAGGTGTTTCGCCACCGGTCGTTCATCATACCCATCAACGGCCTGTCCTGCTTTAGCGACTTCAACACCGCCAAAACTGATCGACAGTTTGTCCCGATCAGCAGGCTCTCCGGCCTTGCCCACAGCCATGACAACGCGGCCCCAGTTGGCATCCTCGCCGGCCATCGCCGTCTTGACCAAGGGGGAGTTGGCAATAGCCATGGCGATACGCCGCGCCGAGTTATGGCTTTCGCCGCCGGTCACCGTCACGGAGATGAACTTGGTCGCCCCTTCACCGTCACGCACCACCTGCATCGCAAGATCCTGCATGACATCTGCCAAGGCCTGACGGAATGCCCGCAACTTTGGGTCACCGGGACGGGTGATCTGTGCGTAAGGTGCCTTGCCGCCATCCGGGCCACGACCGGTGGCAAACAGCAGCACGGTGTCACTTGTTGATGTGTCGCTATCAACCGTAATGGCGTTGAAACTGTCACGCAGATTGATGTCGAGCAGCGCGCCAAGTGTGCGCTGGGATATGGATGCGTTGGTGAAGATGTAAGACAACATCGTTGCAAGATCCGGCGCAATCATGCCGGACCCCTTGGCAATGCCGGTGATGACAACAGGACTTCCATCAATCTCGACCGTGCGCGACGACGCCTTGGGGAACGTATCCGTCGTCATGATCGACCGCGCTGCCATCTCGAAACCACCCGACTTGAGCGCGTCAAAGGCAGCTGGCAGAGCGCCGGTTATTTTCTCGTTCGGCATGGTTTCGCCAATCACGCCTGTCGAACCGATGAACACATCCTTCTGCCGGACTCCGGCAAGCTTGGCCGCCGCAGCGGCTGTCACCTTCACGGTCTCCATGCCTGCCCTGCCGGTAAAGGCATTGGCATTCCCGGATGTTGAAACAAGAACCCGCCCGTCGCCGCTCTCAAGGTTTGTGCGGCACCAGTCCACC
>JANQMQ010000656.1 GCA_028279995.1 Candidatus Phaeomarinibacter sp.
AGTTATGTGCCTTCCACCTCAACGAACTGGCCAAGCGGCGGAAAGCGGTTTTCCGTCTTTGACGCGAACCAGAGAGTGTAGGCGTACAGCCCGCCAAAAACTGCCACCAGCACAAGAAGTACGGTACCCATAACCCGTCCCATGATAACCCCGAGATGTTAGTGAAGCGCGCGATCGTCCGGCTACGGATGTATGTCAGCAGGCCTTGAACAAATGTGCCGCGCGAGTTGTGATCGTCTAAATGCCGCGTCCTTCAACTTCCACGCTTAGCCGCTCGATGGCAGCTTCAGCATCTTCAAGCTGCGGGTTGATTTCAAAGGCGGCCCGATAGGCGCCCAGCGCCGGCTCCTTCCGCCCCAGATCATCAAACATGACCGCCAGCCCCATCAGTGCCGCCCAGTGACGCGGTTCGCGTGCAAGCACCTGTGTGACATCAGCAATGGCCGCATCGTAATCGTCAATGACGTAGTACAGCGTGGCCCGCTTGTTCCATGCTTCGGCATAGTCCGGCTCAATCTCGATGGCCGTCGAGAACATGTCCAGCGCGATGGCATATTCCTGTGCCTCAAGAGCTTTAAGCCCCCGCGACATGATCAGATCGACCGTTGCGCTTCCGGAGTTGGACCACTCGCGCCAGATCTCACCCTCGATCACAGCGGCCTCATCTGGACTTTCCGCTTCCGCCAGATGCTCGAACAGACGGTCCAGCTCGGCAGATGACGCCGCTGAGGACGAAACGAATACCGGCATGGCGGCAAGCGCTACCGCAAAACCGGCCATCCGGGCTATGCGCATCACACAATTCATGCAGCAGTATATGTCTCAAAATCTCGGCTTGGCGACCCATCAGCAGGACAACAAGCTGTGAGCGTCAGGCGTTCAGGTCTTCCCGCCGCACCCCGTCGAACTCGGTGATGAGGTCAGCCCCATAGGCATTGGAGGGTGTCTGAAAGCCGATTTTCACATTCCCGGCGGCGGCACGCTGAGCAATCTCAAGCCCGGTCTCTGCCGTCAGCGTATAGCCTTCCGGTGTTTCGAGCCGGGAGCGCACCACATTGCCCGCCCCGTCCGTGGCCTCACCAATCAGTGTGGTGAAGGACGCCGCGCGCTGCTCGTCCGTCGGCCCTTCCGGCAGTCGCTCGATCTGCTTCTTCAGAAAGCGCTGAACCGGCCCGGTCCCCATGATCCATCGGGCAGCCGAACCAAGCCCGGCCATTCGCTCCATATCCTTGCTGGCTTCAAAGTAGATCGTGATGTCCGGAATGCTTGTGGAATGAAAGGCCGTTGAGACGTCGCCCCATCCCACAGCGATGGAGCTGCTGTCACCCTTGCCATAATCCATCGTGCGCCGCGGTGCCTTTCCCAGCGACACGATTTTGCCGCCACGGCGGACACGCGTCCCGCTGGAAATGCTTTCGACCATTGTTTTGCCGGTGCCATGAGACATGTTGCCCATGCCGGCAATTCCCATCTCCAGGCGCTCGGCCTCCGGCAACCGGCGCTTCATGTGAGCCGCAAGGCAGTCACTGGGCACCACATCAAACCCGACTCCGGGCAATACCATGATGCCGGCCTTGCGCGCTTCCTCATCACGCGCCGCGCAGGCCTCAAACACATCAATCTCACCGGTGATATCTAGGTAGTGCGTCTTGGTGCGGATGCAGGCATCCAGCATCGGTTTGGATGTCGCCGAAAACGGCCCGGCGATATGCAGCACCGCATCAACCTTCTCCAGTGCCTTGTCCAATGCGTTGGGCCGATCCAGAGATAGCGCCGCCCATTCCAACCCCAAAGGTTCCGCAACCGCCTGCACCTTTGTTGCGTTGCGCCCAGCGAGAACGGGCTTCAGCCCTTTTTCAGCAGCCACCCGCGCCGTCAGCTTGCCGGTATACCCGGTCGCGCCATAAATCATGAAGTTGCCAGACATAACCCTGCCCCCGTTGCAGGCCGTGCAAGATGCCCCAGATGCATCCGGCCTGTGATCATTTCTTTGCCGGATCGTGACGTGTCCGTCTCATCTGGGCAAGGGGCCCGCTGTGACCGCACTAGAGCAGTCCAGCGTCCTCAAGCCTCGCTCGGAGGTGGTCGGCCGACAGGAACTGATGCCCCACCATGCCCGCTTCAGTTGCCGCCCTCGCATTGACCGCAAGATCATCCACAAACAGACCGGCACCTAGCGCCAGGCCGAACCGGTCCATCGCCAATTTGTAGATGGCCGGATCAGGCTTTCTCAGCTGCACCTGCCCCGACACAACAATCTCCTCGAAGCGATCCAGAAACCGGTAGTCGTCGGTAGAAGGATGCGCAGGCGGCCATGTCTGGGCCGGCCAGTTGCTGAGGGCATAAACGGGAACACTTTTGGCTACGAGGTCCTCAAGCAGGGCAACCGTCTCCGGGATCGGCCCAATGACGGCCTTGTGCCAGTCGGAAGCCATGGCATCAAACGCCGGCACAAAATGTGGATAGTCCTGCTTGAAGGGGACCAATGTCTCTTCAAACGGTGCAGGACTGTCATGACACGCCTCATGGGCGCGCCAGAACACCTCCGCCAGGAAGGCCTCCAACACGCCACGCGTGGCAAAATACTGTTGAAAAATGTGGCGCGGGTCCCAGTCTATGAGGACCCCGCCGAGATCAAAAATGACCGCTTTCACGCTTCCTGTCTCTTCAGACACCCGCGTGAGGCCCCGTTAACCCTGGCGGGCTTTGAAGCGGGGATTGACCTTGTTGATCACGTAAAGGCGGCCTTTACGGCGCACGATGCGGCAGTTTTTGTCGCGCTTGGCCAGCGACTTGAGCGAATTGCGGACTTTCATCGGATCGGATCGCTTGTATCTCGGCGCCGAGTGATCGGCTGCCCATGAAAACGGAAAGGCCGGGATTTCCCGGCCAATTGGGCGCGGAAAATAGCAGTCCCGCCCTTCTTGTCAACCATCTCGGGCGGGACGCTTACATTCCTGCTTCCTGACGGTTGTACCAGCCCGGACACCTAGCCATATCCGGGTCGCATCAGGTAAAGGTGACGCCCTGTCAGGAATTGTGGCGCATCTGTCCAGGTGCACAAACCCACGCAAATGATCGAGCACCCATCTCCATGAGTTATGAAGAGCGTCCACAAAACGCCAACAAGCCCGAAGGTCCCCCCTCCAACGCGCCGCTCGAGGAGCCTCTGGTCGAGATCAAGGATCCTCCGCTCTGGTTTACACGCGCCCTGGCGGCTCCCCGCGAGAGCCGGCACGTGACAGTCGATGGCGTGCCCATTCACTACCTGCTCTGGGGTGCTCCCAAGCAAGGCGAGGCTCCCAAGCCCGGCATTGTGTTTGTTCACGGCAATGGGGCGCACGCGATGTGGTTCGCCCACATCGCGCCCTATCTCGCACAACAGTTCCAGGTTGCCTCGATGGATCTGGGTGGCATGGGTGAAAGCGGATGGCGGCCGGACCGATACACCCGTGAAAGCTATGCCAAG
>JANQMQ010000697.1 GCA_028279995.1 Candidatus Phaeomarinibacter sp.
TCTGGAGACGCGGGCTACCATCGCCAGCCATCACCACGATCCCCACCGGCAGATCAGGCGGCATCAACCCGCCATGCCCCGACGTGACGATTCTGTCACCGGGCGACAGCCGTGCTTCAGGCGGCAGAAACTCGATCTTCGGGAACCGGCTGTTGTCACCCACGGCAATGGCGCGATATCCGGCAGGCTCGACACGCACCGGCACGCGGCTGTTCAGGTCCGTGAGGAGCAGCACGCGCGACGCGCTGGCACCGGTGCTGACTACCCGGCCGATAAGACCCTCGTCATCAACCACCGCCTGCCCGGCTTCCACTCCGGCCACTTGCGGCACATTGACGATAAAGGCATGGACAAACGGTCCACCGCTGTCACCGATGATCTTGCCGGTCGCGTACTGGATTGTCGGCTCGACAGTGACGTCCAGCAATGCCTCAAACCGCGCCACACGCCGCTCAAGCGAAAGTGCCTGTTGGCGCCACGCCTTGAGCTCTTCGTTCTCAGCACGAAGGCGGCCGTTCTCTTCAAACACGTAAGCGTATTCGTCGGTGGAAGCGATGAAGTTGCGTACCGCCGCAACCGGACGCGAAGCCAGTTCAAGCAGCGGGGCGGACAGGTCGGTCATGACCTGGCGAGTGCGGTCCACAAGATAGCTTTCCGCCCGGCCAACCAGCAGGACAGACGCGAGCGTCAGCGTCACCGCCAGCGACAGCCGATACGATGACACTCGAAACGGAAGCTTGACCCTGTTGGTCGGTTCCCTCACTGCACACGCCCTCTCGGCAATCTGTGCACCTCCACATGATTGCCAGTCCAACTTCCCCCACCGGATGCCCCCACATCCGGCTTAAGCGGCAAAGCTAATGCCCTGTTATCTCAGCATTATTAACATCGACTCACAAGACACGCCGCCACACGCAAAAACTGCCGAAAGAGCGGAAAAAGCCCACTCCCCGGCGACTAGTAGACCGACGACAGGACGTGGCCCATCGTGCGGATATGCTCAAGCGACAAGCCGGTGCCCATGGCCACACAGGACAAGGGCTCATCCGCAATGGACACGGGAAGTCCCGTTTCCTCGCGCAGAACCTGATCAAGGTTTGCCAGAAGCGCCCCGCCGCCCGTCAGCACAATGCCCTTGTCGACGATATCGGCAGCCAGTTCCGGCGGCGTTGCTTCCAGCGCCACCTTCACGGCTTCCACAATCGCACCGACAGGCTCAGCCAGGCTCTCGGCAATCTGTCGCTGTGAAATGGTGATTTCCTTGGGCACGCCGTTCATCAGGTCGCGGCCCTTGATTTCGATGGTCATGCCCGCGCCGTCATCGGGAATGGCGGCAGAACCGACTTCCTTCTTGATGCGTTCTGCAGAGCTTTCCCCCACCAGCAGATTATGGTGACGGCGGATGTATCCGATGATGGCTTCGTCCATCTTGTCGCCACCGACGCGGACAGAACGTGAGTACACGATGCCGCCAAGCGACAGCACTGCCACTTCGGTGGTACCGCCACCGATATCCACCACCATGGAGCCTGAAGGCTCTGTGACCGGAAGACCGGCGCCGATGGCAGCCGCCATGGGCTCTTCGATGAGACGCACGCGCCGTGCGCCCGCTGAAAGAGCCGATTCCTGAATGGCGCGGCGCTCCACAGCCGTGGAGCCGGACGGCACACAGATGATGATCTGCGGATTGGCGAAGGACCGGCGGTTATGCACCTTGCGGATGAAGTGCTTGATCATCTCTTCGGCGATTTCGAAGTCGGCAATCACCCCGTCCCGCATCGGGCGGATGGCCTCTATGTTGCCCGGCGTACGCCCCAGCATCATCTTGGCTTCGTCGCCAACGGCCAGAACCTGCTTCTTGCCGCCTTTGTTGATAATGGCGACCACGGACGGTTCGTTGAGCACGATGCCCCGCGACTTCACATAGACGAGCGTGTTCGCTGTCCCCAGATCAATGGCCATATCGGCCGAGAGCATCCCCAACAAGCCTCCAAGCATTCTTTTTCGCAGTCCTTCTTTGGGGCCCGCCGCATCGGCAAACCAGTTGGAATCAGGAGCGGCGGTGCTGGGTGCACCGCCGCTCAGTGTCTTGGCTGGCCTTTATGGCGCAACCATGGCTTCAGGCGCCGTTTTCAGGCGCTTTGTCTGCAATCGGTTGAGAGCGCTCACATAAGCACGCGCACTCGCAACCAGCGTATCGGTGTCCGCCCCGCGTCCGGTGACCGACTTGCCGTCTTCTTCAAGACGAACCGACACCTCCGCCTGCGCATCAGTGCCCCCGGTCACCGCATGGACCTGATAGAGCTGCAGATGCGCCTGATACGGCACCAACGCCTTGATGGCATTGAAGATGGCGTCCACTGGACCGTCACCATTTGCCTTGGTGGTGTGGGTTTCCCCGTCCACTTCCAGCGTCAGCGCGGCTTCCTGGGGCCCCTCGGTTCCAGCGACAACGGACAGCGAGACCACCTTGATGTTCTCGTTACCGGCAGCAACCTCGTCATCCACCAGCGCGACAATGTCTTCATCAAAGACATGCTTCTTCTTGTCCGCCAGATCCTTGAAACGCTTGAACGCATCCTGCAGCTGGTTATCGCCCAGCTCGTAGCCCAGCGTCTGCAGCTTGTCCTTGAAGGCATGGCGGCCGGAGAGCTTGCCCAGCACCAAAGACGACTTGGAGATGCCAACGCTCTCAGGCGTCATGATCTCGTAGGTCTCGGTGTTCTTCAGCATGCCGTCCTGATGAATGCCGCTTTCATGTGCGAAGGCATTCTGGCCGACGATGGCCTTGTTGTACTGCACCGGAAACGACGTGACGCTCGACACAACCTTCGACGCGCGTGCGATCATTTCCGACTTGATGCCTGTGTCATACGGCATGACGTCCGCGCGGGTGCGCAATGCCATCACCACTTCTTCAAGCGCTGCATTCCCTGCCCGCTCGCCCAGACCATTGATCGTGCATTCCACCTGCCGTGCGCCCGCGGCAACACCGGCCAAAGAGTTGGCGACCGCCAGCCCCAGATCATTGTGGCAGTGGGTGGAGAAGATCGCCTTGTCCGAATTGGGCACCCGCTCGCGCAGCATCGTGATGATCTCTGCGTACTCGGTCGGGACCGTATAGCCCACCGTGTCGGGAATATTGATCGTGGTGGCACCGGCCTGAATGGCGGCCTCGACGCATTTGCACAGAAAATCACGTTCCGTACGCGTCGCGTCCTCTGCGGACCACTCGACATTGTCCACCAGATTGCGGGCGAGCGTGACACTCGCCACCACCGCATCCAGAACCTGTTCGGGTTCCATCTGCAGCTTGTGCTTCATGTGCACGGGGCTTGTGGAGATGAACGTGTGAATACGCCCACGCTCCGCCTTGCGCAGAGCCTCGCCTGCCCGTTCGATGTCTTTTGCACCGGCGCGCGACAGGCCGCAGATGACACTGTCCTTGATGCGGCTGGCAATTTCAGACACCGCTTCAAAATCACCATTGGAGGCAATCGGGAAACCCGCCTCGATGATATCGACGCCCATGGCTTCGAGCGTTTCGGCAACCTGGATCTTTTCACCCAGATTCATCGACGCCCCCGGCGACTGCTCGCCGTCACGCAAGGTGGTGTCAAAAATGAGAACGCGGTCGGCGCTTGGAGCTGCCTGTTCGCCGCGTCGTGATTTGCTATCGGGTATCATGTGTCTCTAGTCCTTCTCGGGTCCAAAAGCACGGGATGTTCGCTCCCATGCGGTTCGAAGATGTTGCTTCGTCCCCTGAATGCCCGCCCTTCCGTGTAGTGATGAGAAGAAGGACTGCCAGCGCTCAGGGGCTGGTAAGGAGAAGGCGCGTGCCGAGAAGAAGCAGACGAGCGTAATCGCCGTCCGGGCCAAAGGCGCCGCCGGTCAATTCCGTCCCAACGATGTCAGCGCGAGCCATGCCCATTGCGCGTCTATCCATTCTTCTGTCTGCCAAGCTTCGCGGGATTCTTCCACGAATGCCAAAACCACTAATTGAAGCTAGGACTTGGGTGGTTAACGAAAAGTAACCGGACGGCCCAAACAGGACAGAAACCCTGACCAAATGACCCGACCGCGTCACTCACCCACCGCCGAAAAGCCCCGGCCCGGCGTTCGATACGCGTAAACAGCTTTTAGGCCAATCCGTGCCCAAAGGGCAACAGGCCTGAAGGCTCTATCTCTATGTTATTTCCGGCTTTTCAAGCGCTTAGGCAGCATTCGGACGATCCAAGGCCCGAACTGCCCCCTATTCGGCAGCGGAAACCGCAGGTTCGCTGTCATTTGCCCCCGCCGGTCCGTCGACCCTTTCATCCGGGCTGCCCTGCAAGAGGGGCTTCGTAGCCTTGGCACAATTGACGACAAAATCCATCGCGTCGCGCACCCGTCCCACATGCGCGCTGTCGTTGTGGGTCACGAGCCAGAGCTCCAACGCCCCCACATTTTCGGCGCCACTGACCCGCATCAGGAGTGGATCCTGATCGCCGACAATGCAGGGCAAGGCCGTAAGCCCCAGCCCCTGCCGGGCCGCTTCGGCCCGCACGGCAACCGCATTCGACCGCATCACCACGCTGGCACCCTGCTCCGCCCGGCTCATCCACCAAACCGGCGCAAGCGGACTTTCAGACAGTCCGAAGCCGATGACCTGATGCCCTGCCAGCCGTCCGGGCTCCGACGGCGCACCACGCACAGCCGTATAGGCACGGCTGGAATACAGCCCGTAGGCCATGTCACCGACCTTTCGCACGATCACATTGCCCTGGGTCGGGCGGGCAAACCGGATCGCCACGTCAATGTCCTTGAGCGAACCCGCAGGCGCACCCGCCGACGGCGCCGGGCCCGCCAGGTTGGGATCCGCGACAATCTCAAGGCGAAGCTCGGGATGGGCATCACGGAAAAGGGGCAAATGCGGCGCAAGCACGCTTGCGGCCACCACATCACCGGCAGCCACCCGCACGACAGCATCGGCCTCGCTGTCATCCGCCACAAAGTCTCGCGCCAGGGCGGATAGCCGCTGATCGACGGGCGCCAACTGGGTCAAAAGTCGCTCACCGCGAGGCGTCAGCCGATAGCCTGACCGGGAGCGGTCAAACAGGCGCGCGCCCAGCGCTTCTTCCAGCGAGGCGACCCGACGCAACACGGTGGTGGTGTTGACCTTCAGTAGCGACGAAGCCGCTGAAAGGCTCCCAGCTTCGGCAACAGCAAGGAAAAATCGCAAATCGTCCCAGTTCAATCCGGCAGACATGACCAACTCCTGCAAATGTCCTGTTCAGACTATGCAAGATGGAACCGAACGAAAACGCAAAAATGCGACAACAAGACTGCAAAATTGCAATGTTGAACGATATGTTTCGCAGAAAAACCGCAGAAAAGCTGGTCCGATGAAGAAATCCAGCCTTACGGACAGGTCGCTGAAAGACCTATATCTGAACGGGCTTTACGCAACCGGCTGCTTCTTTCGCGCGGTCACGAGCCGTTTCGACATCCTTTGCAGCCACCACCGCAACGCCCATGCGTCGGCGCACAAAGGCTTCCGGCTTGCCGAAAAGTCTGATCTGGCTGTCGGGCACCCGCAACGCCTCATCCAGACCGTCATACGCGATGCCCTTGGCAGCCATGCCGCCGTAGATGACGGCGCTGGCCGCGGGCTGCGCCAGCCCAGCAGATACCGGCAGACCCAGAATGGCGCGCGCATGCAATGCGAACTCACTCTGGCGTTGCGAGCTCAGTGTCACGAGACCAGTATCGTGGGGACGCGGGCTGACTTCCGAGAACCAGACCTCATTACCTTTGACGAACAACTCGACGCCGAAGACACCGCGCCCGCCCAACCGCGACGTCACCTTGGCTGCGATCTGCTGTGCCGTCGCCAGCGCCCGCTCGGACATGGCCTGCGGCTGCCAGCTCTCAACATAGTCACCATGTTCCTGACGGTGGCCGATCGGAGCGCAGAAAGATGTCTCAATGGCCCCGCGTTCATCCAGGGACCGGACGGTGAGCAGCGTGATTTCGTAGTCAAAGTCGATACGGCCCTCGACAATCACCCGCGCTTCTTCGACCCGGCCCGCCTGCAGCGCATAGGCCCAGGCATCGGCAACCTCTTCAGGGGTCTGCAAGAAGCTCTGCCCCTTGCCCGACGATGACATGACCGGCTTCACAAAGACCGGAAACCCGATGTCGGCGGCAGCGCGGGCCAGCTCCCTTTCGCTTGTTGCAAAGGCATAGGGAGATGTCGGCAGGCCAAGTTCCTCGGCTGCCAGACGGCGAATGCCTTCGCGGTTCATGGTGAGCTGCGCGGCTTCAGCAGTCGGAATGACCTCCGCAACACCTTCGGACGCAATAGCGGCAAGCTCGCTCGTCGCGATGGCTTCAATCTCGGGCACGATAATGTGCGGCCGTTCCGCCTGAACGACGCGCCTGATCTCATTGCCATTGGTCATGTCGACGACGTGGGAACGATGAGCCACATGCATGGCCGGCGCACCCTCATAGCGGTCCACGGCAATGACTTCAGCACCGAAGCGCTGAAGCTCGATCACCACTTCCTTGCCCAGCTCACCGGACCCCAGCAGCATGATACGGGTTGCAGACGAAGAAAGCGGCGTACCAATGCGCATGCGGGGCCTCGTTGGGGGAAGGGATCAGGCGAACTGTTCTCCTACCATTTCTTCCGACTTAGTCCAAAGGGCCGCAGCGGTTTTCGCGTCCTGCGCGTGGGGCAGAACGCCACCGCGAATTTCCTTCATCCGCTCAACCGTTACCTGCTCCGACTTGTGGCAATCCTCGCAGTAGTAGCCACCCTCGCCCTCAAGCTCAGGTGCAGTCGCACACCAGGCGGCGGTTGCCCCGCCCTGCTCAACCGTCTTGAAGCCAGGATGCACTTCACCCTTCTCATTGACCCAGCCAAGCACCTTGAACTCTTCCGGGTCCATGTCCCTCTGAAGCCCGGTCATGATGCCACCGGGATGAACGGAGAAAGCCCGAATGCCACGGCCTTTGAAGCGGCTGTCCAGCTCCAACGCAAACAACGCATTGGCTGTCTTGGCGCGCCCATAGGCTGTTCATTTCTCGTACTCGGTTGTTTCGAAATTCGGGTCATCAAGGCTCACATCAGAAATCCGATGGCCTGTCGACGACAGCGCAACGACACGCGCACCACCATCGGCGGCACCCTTCTCAAGTGCCGGCAGCAGATGACCGAACAGGACGAAGTGGCCAAGATGATTGGTGCCGAACTGACTCTCAAAGCCCTGCGCCGTCTTGCGATGGGGTGTCGCCATGATGCCCGCATTGTTGATCAGCATATGCAGCGGCTTGCCGGTGGCCACAAAGGCATCCGCGTAGGCCCGCACGCTGTCCAGATCCCCAAGATCAAGGGCCCCGGTTTCCACATTGCTGTTGCCGGTGGATGACTTGATGTCCTCTACGACGCCTGCAAGCTTGTCCGGGCTGCGCCCCGGGATGACCACATGGGCGCCAGCACCCGCCAAGGCACGCGCCGTTTCAACCCCCAGACCGGAAGACGCGCCGGTCACGATGGCAACCTTGCCCGAGAGATCGAGCCCCTCCACCACGTCTGCGGCTGTAGACCGCATTCCAAATTCCCGCGCCATACGTCTCTCTCCCTTTTAGCGTTTCGCCCTGCTATCTTTCGACGGATCGCCGTAGCGCTCCGGTCTGATGTCAGCCAAACATGACCCATGGTCATTTAATTACATGCTAGGCTATTTCAACCATCCATGGCCACCACAGAAATCATAAAACGGACTCATCCCGTGCAACGCATCCCGTCCCTGCCGAAATCAATGCGCTTCCGAGATGTTCTCGGCGAGGGCCGCGCCATTCTGGAACTTGGGACTTTGCCCGCGTCCCTGCCAGCCCTCTTGAGCCTCAGCCCGCGTGGCGATGGGCAACCGGTGCTGACCCTGCCGGGCCTGATGGCGTCTGATACATCCATGGCCATCATGCGCCGTTTCCTGCGGGAGCTTGGCTACTCGGTCCATCCCTGGAAGCTGGGCCGCAATCTCGGCCCCAATGCGGAGCTACGCGCGGGCATGATGGCGCGGCTGGAGGAAATCGAAAGCCGGGTCGGACGCCGCGTGTCCATCATCGGCTGGTCGCTTGGCGGCATCTATGCCCGCGAACTCGCACGCCGCTCGCCGCGGCTGGTGCGCCAGGTCATTACCCTGGCCAGCCCCTTTGCGGCGGGTATGCGCATGGACAACAACTATGTGGACGAAGCCTTGGCAGAGCGCCTGCGCACACCGCCGCCCGTCCCCTGCACAGCGCTCTATACACGCCATGACGGCGTCGTCCCCTGGCAGACCTGCCGCGAGGATGTTCATCCGCATACAGAAAATATTGAAATCCCGGCCACCCATATCGGCATTGGCGTCAACGCACTGGCCCTTTATGCCATCGCGGATCGTCTGGCGCAGCCGGAAGGCAAGTGGCAGCCCTTCAAGAAGAATGGCGTCAAGTCCGTGCTCTATCGCGAACGAGGCTAAGGCGTGACAAGTGCGGCTGAGAGCACGCAGACGCCGGTCGCGAAACGCGCCCTTCCCTTCCTGCTCATCACCATTCTGATCGATGCCATCGGACTTGGCATTATTGTCCCGGTATTACCGAGCCTGATAACCGAGGTCACGGAACTCGACCTGTCTGACGCGGCCCTGTGGGGTGGTGCGCTGATCTTCATCTATGCGCTGATGAGTTTTCTGTTCGCCCCGGTGCTCGGCAACCTGTCAGACAGGTTCGGCCGCCGCCCGGTCCTCATTATTGGCCTCGTCGTCCTTGGCATCGATTACATCATCATGGCCCTGGCGCCCAACATCTGGTGGCTGCTGGTGGGCCGCACCATGTCGGGCATAGCAGCCGCCACCTTCACCACCGCCAATGCCTACATCGCCGACGTATCAACGCCGGAAAACCGCGCAAAATCATACGGCCTGCTGGGCGCGGCCTGGGGGACGGGCTTCATGCTGGGGCCGGTGCTCGGCGGGCTGGTGGCGGATTTCGCAGACAGCGCACGGGCGCCCTTCTACCTCGCAGCCTTCCTTGCCCTCGCCAATGCGCTTTATGGCTACCTCCTGTTGCCGGAGAGCCTTGCCCAAGACAAACGCCGTCCCTTTGATCTCAAGCGGGCCAACACGATTGGCGCCGTGCGCATGGTCGCAAGACATCCCGGCATGCTCGGGCTGTTGGCTGCCATGATCTGCTACCAGATCGGCCATGATGCCAACCCCGCCATCTGGTCTTTCTACACCATGTACAAGTTCGGCTGGGACGCAGGCGACATCGGCTGGTCCCTCGGCTTTGTTGGCATCTGCCTTATCTTCTCCATGGGCTGGCTCACCGGCTATGCCGTCCCAAGACTGGGTGAAAAGCGCGCGATCATTGTCGGGTTCACATGCGCCGGTATCGGCTTTCTGGGATACGCCCTCGCCACCCAGAGCTGGATGATGTACGCGGCGACGATCTTTTTCGCCATGGTCGGCGTCGGCTCTTCCGCCCTGCGGTCGGTGCTGTCCAAACAGGTCTCCGAAACCGAACAGGGAGAGCTACAAGGTGCCATCACCAGCGTTATGGGCCTCACCGCCATCTTCACCCCGCTGGTGATGACGGGTCTTTTCTCAACCTTCACCGGCGACGACGCGCCCATCCATCTGCCGGGCGCACCGTACCTGCTGGCCACACTTACGATGGTCATCAGCATCCTGCTTGTCGTGAGCTACATCGGCCGCCTTGCCGTCAGACCCCAACCCGCCAGCAGCAACAACACCGACTAGGCAGCGGCAGGAACCATCTGCAGCTCGGCGCGCGCCTGCCTGATAATCGAGATGGCAGAGCTTGTGAACAGCCAGGCCATGAATGCCGCCACTGCCAGATCCGGCCAGGGTGTTCCCGTAACGGCCACCATGCCAGCGGCGGCAATCACCGCCGTGTTGCCGATGGCATCATTGCGGCTGCACAGCCAGACTGATCGCACATTGGCATCACCATCGCGAAACCGCATCAGGA
>JANQMQ010000705.1 GCA_028279995.1 Candidatus Phaeomarinibacter sp.
TATCAGCCATTTCTCATGTTGTCTTCACGGAAGCTCTACCCAGCCCCAGCAAGGCCGGGCTCAGCGCAAAAGCCCTATACGGCCTCTTCCGTGGCGTCATCATCATCCTGATCGGCCTCTTCACCGGCCAGTTCGACCACACCGGCAGCATCTGCGCGGATTTTCCGCTCGATATCATCTGCAATATCAGGGTTTTCCTTGAGGAAATTCTTGGCGTTCTCACGGCCCTGGCCGATGCGCTGGCTGTCATAAGAGAACCAGGATCCTGACTTCTCGACGATGTCCGCCTTGACGCCCAGATCCAGCAATTCGCCGGTCTTGGAAATGCCCTGGCCATACATGATATCGAACTCGACCTGCCGGAACGGCGGCGCGACCTTGTTCTTGACCACCTTCACCCGGGTCTGGTTGCCCACCACTTCGTCCCGGTCCTTGATCGCGCCGATGCGGCGAATGTCCAGGCGGACGGAGGAATAGAACTTGAGTGCGTTGCCGCCCGTCGTGGTTTCCGGATTACCGAACATGACGCCGATCTTCATCCGGATCTGGTTGATGAAGATGACCATGGTGTTAGACTTGGAGATCGAGCCCGTGAGCTTGCGCAGCGCCTTGGACATCAGTCGCGCCTGCATGCCCGGCTGCATGTCACCCATGTCGCCTTCAAGTTCAGCGCGCGGCGTCAGTGCCGCCACCGAGTCGATTACCAGCACGTCAATGGCGCCGGAGCGCACCAGCGTGTCGGCGATTTCAAGTGCCTGCTCGCCTTCGTCCGGCTGCGAGATGAGGAGTTCGTCCACATCCACACCCAGCTTCTTGGCGTAGGCCGGATCGAGCGCGTGCTCCGCATCCACAAAGGCGCAGATGCCGCCACCCTTTTGCGCTTCTGCAACCGTGTGCAGCGCCAGCGTGGTCTTGCCTGAAGATTCAGGACCATAAATTTCAATGATGCGTCCGCGCGGCAGGCCCCCAATGCCCAGCGCCACGTCCAGCCCCAGCGAGCCTGTGGACACGGCTTCGATCTCGACAACCTGACCTTCCTTGCCAAGCTTCATGATCGAGCCCTTGCCGAAGGCGCGGTCAATCTGGCCTAGGGCCGCTTCCAGCGCTTTCGACTTGTCACCGTTCTTGTCTTTAAAACTCACGACATTCTCGCCCATATCTTACCCCTTCTGTCGGTGCCCCTCCCGCCTGGTACGGGCCGGAGGCGATGGAACTGCGGCCGCTTCCGCATTTCCCTGACTCATGAGGTTAATGTACACAGTTTGTTCTCATCCGCAAGCATTTCAACATGACGGGTAGAAAACGTTGAATTTCTTACGGTTTCGGAACATCCGTTCCCGGCATGTTCTCAAGGTTTGAGAACACAGGGCCGGTGAATCACTCAACCGCGATACGGTCGATAGTAAGCACAATTTGGGCGGCCTGCTGCCTGATATTCTCCAACTGCGCTGGGTCAACCAGAAGCCCGTGCAGGGCAAGATCGGCAGCAGCAACCGCCTGCTGATCCGGTGTCAGATCCGCCACGTTCTTACCGGCCATGATGCTGGTTTCCGTCAGCTGAAACACCTGCTCCGCGGCCAGGGCGGGATGCGCTGTGGCCATCAGGCCTGATGTGCAGCCTTCGATGATGAGCCCGTGAAAATGCATCACCATATCGGCCCGCACCTGCTGAGCCACAGCAAACTCGGGCTGGCGTAACTCCGGCAGATAAAACAGCCCGGCCTGCTCCCGGTCGAACGACGCCACCGTTTTGGCTTCCTCAAACACGCTCTTGTAGAGCGCCACATCCGGCGGCACGTCGAGCTCATTGACCCGGGCATAAAAGGCAAGCGACGGCGCAGCGGCAAAGGCAATCAGCTCGTTCAGCAGCTCCGCCTTCGACTCGAACAGATGGAACAGCGAGGCCGGAGATGCCTTTAGGTCCTTGGCGATCATCCGGATGCTGGTGCCGCCATAGCCGTGAATCGCCATCAGCCGGGCAGCGGCAGACAGCACCACCTCACGGGTGAGATGCGGCTTCCCGTCTCCACGGGGGCGACCGACCGGGCGGCGCCCCGTTGCCGAATTGGATGCTGAAATGGCTGTTTCGCTCATCTTCCCTGTTTAGGCCTGTTCGCAGCTCCTGTCTATTTTATATCAGTCGTTCAATATTAATTGACTCAGAGCAATTTCCGGTGCTACTGACAGCGAAACACAGGCTGGGGAGACACATCATGCCAACCGCACTCGTCACCGGATGCTCACGCGAAACGGGCTTCGGTCAGATCACCGCAAAGGCCCTTGCTCAGGCGGGCTTTGACGTGATCGCCACCATGCGCAATGCCGAGCGTGGCGCACCTCTTGCCCAGTGGGCGCGAGATCACAATGTCCGCCTTGAAGTTGTGGAACATGACGTCCTGGACCCGGTTCAGAACCGCGATGTCATCCTGCAGGCCATTGCCCGCACAGGCTCGCTTGATGTTCTGGTCAACAATGTGGGCATGAGCAGCTTCGGTGCATTGGAAACGCTGCATGACGATCACATCCGCCAGACCATGGAGACCAACTTCTTCTCCGCCGTGGACATGACTCGCGCCGCCCTGCCCGCCATGCGGACGCAGAACGCGGGCCGCATCATTTTTGTGACCTCCATGGCCGGCGTCACCGGCATCCCCGGCGAAAGCATCTACTGCGCCAGCAAGTTCGCGCTGGAAGGCATGGCGGAATCCCTCGCCATGGAAGTCGCCCGCTTCGGCATTCGCGTCAGCACCATCCGCCCGGCCTTCTTCAATACCGGCATGAGCATGCACAACACCGACGCTGCGAGCATCT
>JANQMQ010000070.1 GCA_028279995.1 Candidatus Phaeomarinibacter sp.
CGCTTGGGGCTGGTCGCCCGCGGGCTCGTAGTCGGAGGCGACCCTGAAGCGGACATTGGGCAGCAGCTTTTCCGGCCGGTCCGGGCGGTGCGCCTCGAACGGCACGTCCGGGAGATATTTGAGGCCCTGGCCTGAGCCGTCGAGCTTGAAGGCCTCCTTCGGGTCCACCTCGGCGGCAGGCACGAAACTCGCGCCCGGCGCTTCTTCCAGACCCGCGGGCTCAGCCGGCATCTGGTCCGCCGGCATTTGGTCTGCGGGGAGGGGGTAGGCGTCATCCTTCAGCGGGACTTTGTTGTCCCGCGTGACAGATTTCGGCGCGGTCTTGCTCCGCGTCTTCCGCTTCGGCTTGGCGGTGGTTTTGGCCGGGGATTTTGAGGGAGTCGACATGGGAACGAATATGGTACGCCGATCCCCATTTTGGAAGGGTCAAAGGGTCCCGTTCTGTGCTCTCCTGACATAAGCTGAATTCCGATATGGTCAGTGCCGTAAAAAAGATGCTTGCTCTTTTGCGTATCGCTCGCTTGCGGGCAAGAGACGCATTGTTGAGGGTGCAGCATTTCTTACGACGCGTCCCCCTCCGATCGGCCTCGACGCTAGAATTTGACCTTGGAAGACGTGCTAGCGCAGCGGACGGTGTTGCAGAGCCGTTTGGACGTGGACTGCGGGCCAACACAGGTTTCAACATCGGCACTTCAACGGATGTCCATCCTGCTGTGATTGACATGCGGTTGAGAGCTGCCAACGAGCTGTTCTGGCATTTTGACCTGCCCATTGTACCGGGTGTTTTTCGGGAGGCCCTGAAGAGTGGTGCGGAGCTGGTTCAGACATTTGAGCTTTTTGTTGTTTCTCTGGGCGTCGATGTAATCCTGGTGAGGCAACGAGACCTTTCCAGCATCGGGCAGCTTCAGGATGCGGTGTTGGCTCTCTCCAGACTGGAAGAGGTTCAATCATCACTGTCCAGTGCCGCCTATGCATCTTTGTTGGCGAGTCTTCAGTCTGGAGATCACGAAACAGTTCGGACAGCCGTCGACAGAGTTGAAACTATTGTGGTGGCCAAACGCAATTTGGACGCGGTTGAAAGCCGGATGCGGCGTGCGGTCCCCCGCGTCTCTCATCTGAAACGTCAGATAGAGAATGTTTCCGACGGCCCTTGGGCCGTTAACCAGGAAGTTATTTCCGACATCAAGAAAGAAGCCGCGCTGTTCTTGCGCTTGGTAGGTGATCTAAACGAACTGGATGTGAGGGCCCGGGAGATTTTGGAGCGGGCAAAGGCGGATTTGTCCGTCTGGAGACATAGTGATTGCTGCGATGATATCGACGATCACATCGACGCGCTCAATCAGGTCATGATCGATATTTTTGAAGATGCGCTCGTATCAGCTACGGACATATCGGCAGGTGCCGAATGCGGCTTTGACTTCTGTGCAGATCTAGAGGCACTGCTCGATGCGGCATGTGCCAAGAAGCGGCGTGATGATGGTGCGACAAAAGGTGCCAATCCCGGTGGGGGCGATTCAGTAGAGCGCGCACTCCGGTTTTTTGGTTTCGAACCTCACGACCGGCCATCAAAAGCTGATGTTGGCAGGGCCTATAACCAGGTCCTAATGAAGCATCATCACAGCTATGGGACTGCGTATATGAGTGAGGAAGAGAAGCGTCGGAAGAGTGACAACTTTGAGAGCATCAAGCGGCAAGCAGACGAATACCGTTCGATACTTGTTGATCGCTAGTGACCCGCATCTAATCTCCCCATCTCTTTCTCAGCCGGATTTCAATTCGACGGAGTTCGCTCCGCTGGATACGGCTGGATGACCTGGCGCGCGTGTCGTTCACAGATACCGCTTGGCCTGCCGAGTAAGGCAGGATGTCGAACTGCTTCAATCTCGGATCTTGGGATAGCAGATGGGTTACAGCTGCAGCGCGCGCCATACCAAGCCCTGTATTGTCAGCAGGGGATAGCGTCGCGCCGGTCGAGCCATTCAGGAAGTCGATGAGTTCGTCGTCCATATTGCTTCCACGGGAACGCAGTGGCGAATGATCTGTGTGGCCAATCACCTCGATGATGGACGCATCATGTATCCGGGACAGGGACACGAGCTCTGGGATCGATTGGCTTATCCGCGACCTGAAGCAGCTGTCCAGCCGCGCCGATCCAAGAGCAAAGAAGCAGTTGTCGGCGTGAGCTAATGAGAGAATCGGCGGCACCTCTTCCTTTTTCTTTTTTGTTTCGTTCGGCGTCGCGGATGGCATCCTTGTCACCATGTTGGGGTCAAAGCGCAAGAGGGCTCTTTGCTGTTGTTTAACCACGGCTCCGACTGTTTCAAGGTCGTCCGTTAGTTTTTGTATCTCAGCACTGTGTGCGGCTTGCGCCCGAACAAGCTGGGTCACATAGACCGCTAGAACTACCGAAATAAGGATGGCCGTGGTCAGCAAGAAGTAGATTGTTTCCTGCCCCAACTGCAGGTGCAGCGCGCTGTCGCGGCGAACTTTCATTTCTAGCGTCCGTCATTCTGGATGAATCTATCGATTGTCTCGATCAACCTGGAAAGTTCCTCAAGCATTTGCGAGTTTTGGTTGGCAACAGCTTTCATCTGAGAGAGCGCATCGCCGGTGTCTTTCGTCTTTCCTGTCAGGTCCGAGAAGGATTTCTGCAAAGACTCTATCTGATGGCTTGCGGCAGCCATGTTTTTTTCCAGGCCAGCCACTTCTTCCTTTACCCCAGTGGCAAAGCCTGAGACCGAACTGCTGGCTTCAGAAAGGGATGCTTTAAACGCGCCCGCACCATGTTCTACTACTGCCGACAGCGTCTCCACCTTGGTAACCATGGCGGTCAGTTCATCAGACAATTTTTTGAACACAGGGCTGAGGTCATCTGCATCCAGACCGCCTGACGGGGTGCCTGTGGAAGTAACTGCAAACTCATGGTTGCGCAGAAGGACTGCAAAAATGGGGGCAAAAGCAGCACCACTTAGGCTGAACAAAAACATCTGTATGATTGGGGAAAGAGTTGTCAGGCTTAATCCTCCCTCAGGGAGGGGGGCTGAGAGGATGGGGAGAACTGAGATCGTCAGTCCAAATATGAGCCCCACTATCCCGAATGCCACTATGGTTTCAGCGGCAATCAGCAGGTCGATTTTCTGTCTGGTTTCCTTGTCGGCGTTTCTTGCAAATCTGAACAGCGCGTAGATTGCTGACAGAACAACTGCGGCGTATACCCAATGGGGAAGCACGCCAAAGGACACCAGAGTTCCAGTGAGAATGATCGCGCCGATAGCCGCGGATACGCGTGCGTCGAATGGTTTGTCCTCGAAATATCTATTCAGTTTCTCTAGCACTATCTTCAGCGCCCCTTGGGTGAATCCAGAAGCAGTTGGGCAAATTTGTCTGCTGAGCTGCCCAGCGTCAGAGTCTCTGCGTATGACTTTACGGCACTGGTCCCTTCAACGGCATTCAGGATGCACATCACGGCCATGTCCGTCATGGCATCGCTGCCGTCCAAACGCCCACAGGCCCCTCCACTAAGCTCTGACAGTCGGCCAAAGCACTTTGAGGTGTCCTCTCGATTGCCAACAACAAATGTATGAATAGGAATCCCTTGTTCTCCGAGCATAACTGCTTCGTCCTCCGCCGTTCCCACATTGGGTCCTCGATTGGCCGTGACAGTGTGCCGTGCATTTGCCGGTTCATCGCCTGCTAGTAGAACAAGTAAAAACTCCCCTGCTTCACGGATTTTGAGAAGCGCAGCTTCTATTGCTTCTCCCTCATTTGCGCCACCTCCCTTTGGAATGATGGTGTTTAGCCACTCATCCAGCTTCTTTGGATTGCTATCTTGGGGCGATATTTCGACTAGATCAGAGAGAACGTCATAGTCACGGAACACAAAGAACTGAACTGACACAGGTATGGAAGATCTCGACTGCGCCTCCTCAAGTATTCTGTAGACGCTGCTTCGGGCATTTTCGATTAGCGGTCCCATACTCCCGGTTGCGTCAATAGCAAAGGCTACCTTGGCTGTAGAATACTTCTGTGAAAACTTCTTACTGGGTCGGGCCGATTTTGCTTTCTGAAGGTACTTAGATTTTAAGTCCTGCTTGTTGGCGTTCTTCAGTTCATTCTGAGTTGAGTGTCGGGTTGGTGTTTGGTGACCTTTCTCTGTGCTCATTGCCGTTCCCTCTCAAAGTCTAATCACTGCAACCTTATACAATTATAATGCCCGCGTCGGGATGGAATTTTGCCGCCACTGGTTCGATGTCGGTCTTTAAGGTCTTCGCAATGTCTCGCGCCTAGATGCAGCGGCCAGAGTGAGTTGCATATTTTGAGAGATAGTCATGACCGCGCATTTGAATGTGGTTGATACCCGCACTGCCCAGCTGAATTTCATCGGACTTACACCGGCCCATGGCCGCGCCCTTGCGGCGCTCTGGCCCTCGGTGGAGGCGGAGCTGGGGCCGATCCTTGACCGGTTCTATGATCATCTTGGCCAGCACACTGAACTGCAGCCGCTGCTTGAGGGGCCGGGCAAGATCCAGCATCTCAAGGATGCCCAGCGGGCGCACTGGAAGCTGCTTTTTACCGGTGAGTTCGGCGCCAACTATTTCGAGCGCTCCGCCGCCATCGGCATGGCGCATCAGCGCATCGGCCTTGCACCGCGCTGGTATGTGAGTTCCTACGCGCTGGTTATCGGCGACCTGCTGGCCCTTGCGCGCCAGGTAACAAAAGCCAAGGAGGTTGATCTGGCTTGTGAGGCTGTCAGCAAAGCGGTGATGCTGGACATGGAGCTGGCGATCTCCGTCTATATTGATGCGGGCGATCAGGCCCTTCAGGCGCGCCTGAACGGGCTGGCGGACAGCCTTGATCGGGATGTGGCCGGGGCGATGGATGCGGTTGTTCATCACGGACAAGACGTTGAGAAGGCGTCCAGCGATCTCGACCGGGCGACGGCCACAATGGAAGACGCGTCGGCATTCGTGGCCAGCGCATCGGAACAGGCATCGTCAAGTGTCGATACCATTGCTGCGGCAAGCGATGAGTTGGCGGCGACCACCAAGGAAGTCGGCCGCCGTATGTCCGAGACCCATTCCGCCGTGGAGCGGGTCTCGACGGAAGCTGGAGACATTGCTGGCATCATGCAGACGCTTGACGGAGAAGTGCAGAAGATCGGCAAGATCGTCGACCTCATCCGCGATGTGGCGGACCAGACCAATCTGCTGGCGCTCAACGCTACCATTGAGGCGGCGCGGGCGGGCGAAGCCGGCAAGGGATTTGCCGTCGTCGCCTCCGAGGTCAAGCAGCTGGCGTCGCAGACGGCGAAGGCCACGAAGGACATTTCAGACCAGGTCGAGCGCATTCAGCAGCAGACCGGCGGGGCGGTCAGCGGCATGGACCGGATCAATGAGGTGATCGGACAGTTGAACGCCATTGCCACGCAGGTTGATCAGTCAGCGGCGGAACAGGAAGCGGCCACCGGTGAAATCGCCGCCAGCGCACAGCAGACCGCAACAGGGACCCGTCAGGTGTCCGACAATATCTCCAACATGGCTGAGGAGACGTCGTCCATGCGCAGGATGGCCGTAAACCTTCAGGAGGTGTCACAGGGTCTGCATGGGGCAACGGCGCAGCTGCGCGACCGGATCACCGACACTATCAATGGGCTGCGACGGGAAGAGCAGCAAGCTCGCCGGGCAGGATAACCATGTGAGTTGTGTGGGAAATGTACAAAATGACCTGGCAGGGGTGTTGGCCATGCCTGCCCGACAGCCTGAAATACAATTTTTTGATGCGTTTGATTGAATTTTTTTCGAGGTCAAATTGACTCGAAAAATCGGGTTTTTGCTACTTATGGATTAGTCGGGTTGATCGTGTGCAATCAAGGGTAGGCAAATTCAGTTGCATGATTCTAATCATGTGTACCAGAAGTTGTCTTATGTCTAGGACAGTATACTTGTCCATAATTTGAGATAAAACTGTTGTTTACTCATTCCGTGTTGCTGTCGGTGGTACCGCATCTTGCGGCCACTAGGGGGCAATACTATGGACGTACAAGAAATCACACACATGGAGCGCGAAGCGCGCCTTGATTTTATCGGGATGTCGGGCGCGCATCGTGCCGCTCTGCAGTCCGTCTGGCCGGCAATCGAAGCCAGCCTGGATGGCATCCTCGACCGGTTCTACGGTCATCTTTCGGGTTTTTCGGAGCTTGGCGGCCTGCTTGAAGGCGACAGCAAGATTGCGCGCCTCAAAAAGGCGCAGGCGGATCACTGGCGCGGCCTCTTTTCCGGTGCTTTCGGGGAAGACTATTTCGGTCGAGCCGTTGCCATCGGCACTGCCCATCATCGCATTGGTCTTGAGCCGCGCTGGTATGTGGCAGGGTATGCCATCGTCCTGGGCGAGCTCATGTCCATTGTTCGTGGTGCCGCGAAGCGCAAGGACGGTGACCAGGTCTGTGAAGCGGTCATTCGTGCCGTGCTGCTGGATATGGAACTGGCCATCTCGGTCTACATCGTGGCAGGTGGCAAACAGCTTAAGACGGAGCTTCAGGGGCTGGCCGGCACGCTGGACGCCGAAGTGTCGAGCGTTGTCGGGAGCATTGTCGCCAACGCAAAGGAATTGAACGTTTCCGCAGACAGCATGTATGGGGCGACAGGACGTGTTGAGACGGCATCGTCATCCGTTGCCGGTGCATCCGAAGAAGCCACGACCAGCAGGTATATACTCAGTTGTGTACTTTTGTGTACGTAACTGTGAGGTAACG
>JANQMQ010000056.1 GCA_028279995.1 Candidatus Phaeomarinibacter sp.
CGCGAGGTCAAGAACCGGGAGGCGCATGCCAATCCGCAAGCCCTGGGCCTTTATCGCGGAATGTCCGAACTCCAAGCCTAGCAGCCACCTGCCGCCCCTGCCTGCCATCTACTGCACCGGTTCTGCTTGACATGCGAATAGTTCTTATATTCAGTCGCGAATGCTTTGCGATTTGATCGCAACTATTGATCCCCTTTTGGAGTGCTGACCCCATGCGTGTTCTGGTTGCTGCTGCGGCGGCTGTCATTGCGTTTCCTCTTGCCGCCCAGGCGGCGGGAGAGGTGAACATCTATTCATCCCGTCACTATGACACCGACGAACGGCTTTACTCGGACTTTGAAGAAGCCACCGGGATCACGGTCAACCGGATTGAAGACAAGGCCAATGTGCTGATCGAACGCATCAAGGCGGAAGGCGAAAACTCCCCTGCGGATATTTTGCTGACTGTGGATGCAGGCCGTCTCTACCAGGCAGATCAGGATGGCCTGTTCCAGCCGCTCTCTTCTGACGAGCTTGAAGACCGCATTCCCGAAAACCTCCGCCACCCGGACGGCCACTGGTTCGGTTTCTCGACCCGCGCCCGCGCGATCTTCTACGACAAGGCCAAGGTGGACCCGGCTGACATCCAGACCTATGCGAGCCTCGCCGACCCCAAGCTCAAAGGCATGGTCTGCACCCGCACCTCCTCAAACATCTACATGCTGTCCCTGATGGCTGCTGTGCTGGAGCACAAGGGTGAAGAAGACGCTAAGGCCTGGGCCGAAGGCCTGTGGGCCAACCGCGCCCGTGATCCGGAAGGCGGCGACACGGATCAGCTGCGCGCCATTGCATCAGGCCAGTGCGCGATTGCGGTTGCCAACACATACTACTTCGCCCGTGCCCTCTCCAAGGACGTGCGCGATCTGGCGAACCCGGACGATACGGACCGTATCGGCGTCGTGTTCCCGGATCAGGACGGAAACGGCACGCACGTGAACATCTCCGGTGGTGGTGTGGTGGCCAATGCACCCAACCGCGACAATGCCATCGCCTTCCTTGAGTATCTCGCAACCGATGCGGCGCAGAAATACTTCGCAGACGGCAACAACGAGTATCCCGTTGTTGATGACATCGAGGCGTCTTCCGCCGTTGAATCCCTCGGCGAGTTCGAGGCAGATGATCTGCCGCTCGTGAAGCTGGGTGAGAACCAGGCTGCGGCTCAGAAGGTCTACAACGAAGTCGGCTACCAGTAAGATCCTCCCTGGCAGCAGGCACACTCAAAGCCCGGTTGCAGTTAATGCAGCCGGGCTTTTTTTGTCCTACTTCGTGCGGGCGCCGGGGCGGGAGGCCATGATCGTCCGGGAGAGGATGATCACTGGCAGCAGACCGGTCGCGACAATCATCAAGCTGGCGGTGGAGGCTTCCGCTAGCCGTTCGTCACTGGCCAGCCTGTAGGCCTGAATGGCAAGCGTGTCGAAGTTGAACGGCCGCATGATGAGTGTTGCGGGCAGTTCCTTCACCACATCAACAAACACAATGAGTCCTGCCGTCAGCAGGCTGCCGCGCATCAGGGGCGAGTGCACCTCGATCAGCGTTGCCAGTTTCGAGCGCCCGAGCGAGCGGGCGGCCGCGTCCATATTGGGTGTCACCTTGGCGAGGCTTGCTTCAACCGTGTTGATAGAGACCGCCATGAACCGGACGATATAGGCAAATACCAGCCCGGCAATGGAGCCCGTCAGGATGAGGCCTGTAGAGATGCCGAAGGTCGCCCGCATCCACGCATCAAGCGCGTTGTCCATATTGGCCAGCGGAATGAGCACGCCCACGGCAATCACCGAGCCGGGAATGGCATAGCCCAGGCTGGTCATGCGGTTGGCGAGGCGGGCCAGCGGGCTGCCTGAGAGCCGCACCGCATAGGCCATCAGCAGGGCCAGCAGCACAGCGAGAACCGCCGCGATGCCTGCAAGCGTGAAGGTATTGAGCGTCAGCGTGATGTAGCGGCTGCCGAACAGGTCATGGCCGCCCACGAAGTTGAGATA
>JANQMQ010000073.1 GCA_028279995.1 Candidatus Phaeomarinibacter sp.
CGTCGCCGGCATCGGTGGCAATGATGGTGCCGCCCAGGGTGCCCATGGACAGTTCGGTTGCCCCGGTCTCCTTGAACATGTGCGCGGCGACGCAGCGGGCGCCGTTGCCGCAGGCTTCCACTTCCTCGCCGGAATTGTTCCAGATCGACGTCCAGACGTCCGCGCCCTTTCGTCCAGGCTCAATGACCATGATCTGGTCACAGCCGGGGCCGGTGGCGGGATTGCCGATCAGGCGTGCAGCATCGGCGTCCAGCGCGAGCTGTCCGTCGCGGGCGTCGATCACCACGATCTCGTTGCCGAGGCCGTTCATCTTGTGAAACTGCACGTTCATGGGCGCCTATATGGCGCTTTTGGCGTCGAAATGCCAGAAACACCACAGAAGTCTGGAGGGTCTGAATAGCAGACCGGCATATTCGGGAGGGGTCACATGCTCAAGCTACTGGGGCGCATTGGCGCGGTTATCGGCGGAATTGTGCTGCTGGCGGCCATGACGGGCGTGATCTGGCTGGATTCCCTGTTCGAGGAGCGGGGCGTCAAACATGTGACGTCGCTGACGGAAGAGCTGGGCGCCAAGCGCGTCATGGCGATTTTTGCGCATCCGGACGACGAGCAGCTGGTGGCCGGTCTGCTTGTGACATCGGCGGCGGAAGGGGCGGAGCTCGCCATGATTACCGCCACGCGCGGGGAGGCGGGGACGCAGATGCCCAAGGTCGTGCACCAGCAGCATCTGGGCATCATCCGCACAGCGGAGGCTCTCAAGAACAGCTATGCGCTGGGGGTCGATGTCCATGAGGTATGGGCGATGCCGGACGGGGCGCTGGAACGCGACGTGCCGTTCCTGGCGCTCGCGGCGGAAATCACCAAGGCGTTTCACCGCTTCGAGCCGGATCTGGTCGTGACCTTCTGGCCGGAGTCAGGGGCTACCGGCCATCGCGACCATATGCGCATCGGCCTCGCCGCCCAGCACGCGGTCAAGCAGTTCGACGGCATTCACGTTTACAAAGGCCCCAGACACATCGCCTATACGCTGATGCCGCGCGGTATCATGCAGAGCCTGGGCGGTGAGCGCGGGGATTTCGTGGCGAATAACCAGCCGGACCCGACCCACTCCATGCCCAGCGACGCCGACGCCAAGCTGCGCGGCTGGGACCTGCACGCCAGCCAGCGCGACTATGTGGAAGCCGTCTATCAGGTGCCCGCAAACGTGCTCTACAGCTTCTTCGACAAGGAGTTTTATTTTGTTGAAGAGGTGCGGTGAGGGGCTAATTTATCCCTTTTGCGCGTGCTAGGTTGTGCGAATTGCTTTTTCGCAGGCTGGGTAGGCGGGGATACGCATGCGTTTGTGGACTTTGGGCCTCGTGGCTCTGGCTGCCGTGCTCTTTGTACTTGGCCTGTTGATTGCTGTGTATTGGCGTGCGCTCGTGCCGCCTGAACCTGATTGGCAGACAGCTGTTGCCGCGGCTGTTGCAGACGATGACTGTGAAGGTGCTGCCATCTTTCTGGCCATGGCCATTGATGCGGATGTGCCGGACGCCTTTCACCGGTTTGACACCCTGTTCTTTAGCGACGCTGGCCCGTGTGTCGGCCATGATCTGGATGCTACCAGGCGCAGCGGCTGGATCGTCAGAAGCCTACCTGCGACGCAGGCTGAACTGCGTGAACGCATGACGCAGGCTATCGCGGCACAAGGAGACTGGCCGGGTCCGGCCCGCCGATCCGTGATGCTGCTACAGGGCCTCCAGCCAGGTTTTCATAATGGCGAGAGCTATGAGTATGACCCAGCCTTTCCGGGTATCGCTCTTTCGACGCGGCTCAAGCTCCTCTGGCTGGTGCTCAAATGCGATCCGGTCATGTCATCCCATGACGGTCCGGACTGGTATGAACTCGAAACCGCGATGCAGCCCATAGACACGCGGTGGCGTGAGGGGGCGTGGACGATGCATGCGTGGGCCTGTGCCAATGATATCGCCGACCTCATTGATGACATCGGTATCGGCGCCACCGGGCCTGATGGTGATCTTGTGGCCGACCTGCTGATCTATGCGCCATTTACGACCCAGCCGCGGCTTGCCTACCTCAAGGCACAGCGGGCGCTGGACCACAAGCTGGCGCATGTATGGTCCGAGCCGGACCCGGAGGGGAAGCGGCTGCGGATGCAGGGGCTTGTAGACCTCTATATCGCGGCGCGGGCGGGCCATCCCGAGGCGATGGTGCGCATCGGCAGGGTCGCGCTGGCCGGTGATCTTGCCCCTGTGATGGAAGACATGTCCGCCAGCGACGAGCGGGTGACAGCGTTCGTCTTTCTCAGTTTGGCGCAGGAAGCGAGGCAGGACACCCGGGACGATCTGACGGCCGCTGCTGCGGGGCTTGATGAGGATGAACGCCAGCGGGCGGATGAGACGCTGGAGATATGGCGGGCAGACTTCGTGGAGACCGGAGTCGCTTGGGCCGAGCGCGAGGTCCGGTAGTTTGGGTTGGCCCAAGGGACACCACGCCAGCCGGCGCACGCATTTGTCATTCGATGAGGGTGCGGGTTTCATCTATTGAAGTCGCATGACCCTAGATGATGACAGGACACACAGTGACAGGTGAAACGACGATCCGCCCGGCGACGGGTGCTGACAAGGACGTCATCCTTGCGCTTGGGACGTTGATGGGTTTTGAGCCCGGGCCGGAGCGGGATGAACTGATCGGCATGCTGGATGCCTATTTCGCCGGAGACCTGGGGCTTGACCATCACTGGGTGGTGGATGAGGGTGGCGCATCAGGCGTCATCGGCGCGGCCTATTTTGCGCCCGAGATGATGACCCAGGGGACATGGAACCTCTATTTCCTCGCCGTGGACGACGCCGTTCAGGGGCAGGGCCGGGGCGCTGCGCTGGTGC
>JANQMQ010000067.1 GCA_028279995.1 Candidatus Phaeomarinibacter sp.
AAGAAGCCTTCGCCGGTGAAAGCCAGGCCAACCGCCGCTACCTCTACTTCGCGCAGAAGGCAGACGTCGAAGGCTACAACGATGTGGCTGCCGTGTTCCGCTCCACCGCGGAAGGCGAAACAGGGCACGCCCACGGCCATCTGGAATTCATGGAAGAGGTTGGCGACCCGGCAACCGGTGAGCCGATCGGCGCAACCGACCAGAACCTGAAGGCTGCCATTGCCGGTGAAACCCACGAGTACACCGACATGTATCCGGGCATGGCCCGCACGGCGCGTGAAGAAGGTTTCGACGAGATCGCTGACTGGTTCGAAACCCTTGCGAAGGCTGAAAAGAGCCACGCGGGCCGTTTCCAGAAAGCCCTCGACGGCATGGACGCCTAAAGACGTCCGACAGACAACAAGGGCCGGGACCTGTTTCCCGGCCCTTACTTGTTCCCGCTCTCCATATCCATAGGCAGACGACAAATGGCAGAAGGCAGCCTCGAAGCGCCCATCCGGCATCCCATCGACTGGAAAAGTGACGAGTTCTACGACGAAGCCAAGCTTGATGAAGAGCTGCGCCGCGCCTTCGATATCTGCCACGGCTGCCGCCGCTGCTTTAACCTGTGTGACTCGTTCCCGCGCCTGTTTGACCTGATCGACGAGAGCGAGAGCGGCGAACTGGACAGCGTCACCTCGGATCAGTTCGGCCCCGTCGAAGAAGCCTGCACGTTGTGTGACATGTGCTTCATGACGAAGTGCCCCTATGTGCCGCCTCACGAGTTCAATCTCGACTTCCCGCATCTGATGCTGCGCTACCGCATGGTGCGCACTAGGAACGGTGACGCCGGAAACGCGACCGCCAGACAGTTGGCTGAGATGGACCGCAACGGCAAGATGATCCGCCCCGTCGCCGGCCTCGCCAATTGGGGCTCCAAGAAAGACAACAAGCTCACGCGCCCGGTGATGGAAAAAGTCGCCGGCATTGATGCCAAGGCGGAACTGCCGACGTTCGCGGGCAAGACGCTGATGATGCGCGCCAAGGCGCATGAAAAATCCGGCACACTCGCACCGGCCGCTGACGGTAAGGCGACCACCCGCAAGGCTGCGCTGTTTGCCACCTGCAACGGCAACTACAACAACCCGCAGATGGGTGAAGCTGCCCTCAAGGTGCTGGCGCGCCAGGGCGTGACGGCAAAGCCCGTCTATCCCGGCTGCTGCGGCATGCCGTTCCTTGAACAGGCAGACCTTGAGCGCGTTGCCGAGCAGGCGAAGAAAGTGTCGGCCGATCTGCGCCCCCTGGTTGACGAGGGCTGGGACATCGTCACGCTCATCGCGTCCTGCGGTCTGATGATGAAGTTCGAGTGGCCGTTGATCCTGCCGGACGATGAGAATGTGATTGCCCTGTCCAAGGCGGTTAAGGACATCGACGAATACATTGTCGATATCGCCAAGAACGAAGGCATTGCTGATGGCATGAAACCGCTTGAAGGCGGCGTTGCCGTGCATCTGGCGTGTCACGCCCGTGCACAGAACATGGGTGCCAAGGCTGTTGAGATGCTCAAGCTCATTCCAGACGCCAAGGTTACGCCGGTAGAGCGGTGCGCCGGGCACGGGGGCACATTCGGTGTACTGAAAGACACTCATGATGTGGCGATGAAGGTTGGCAAAACGACTGCGCGCAATATCTCTAAGACCAGCGCAGAGCATGTGGTGAGCGAATGCCCCTTGGCGTTGAAGCACATCATGCAGGAAATGGATGAACTGGGCCTCGTCGACGTAAGCAAGCCCGCGCCATCTTCAGCGCACCCGATTGAGTTGATCGCCCAAGCGTATGGGCTATAGGGGCCGCAGCCTGTCGGCCCAGTTGAGTTAAGGACGGAAATGACTGCAATGCCCCATCCAAGCGAGATCACCCGCGCTGAGATCATGTCCATGGAGGACTACGCGAAGGAGCGCGCGGAGCGCCGCAAGGCGATGATGCCGGTCAAGCGCGAGCGCCGCATCGAAGTGGGCCCCCACGCCACGTTCTACTTCGAGTGCTACGAGACCATGTGGCACCAGATCCACGAAATGCTCTACATCGAAAAGGGCGGTGAGGAGCAGATCGAGGACGAACTGACCGCCTACAATCCGCTCATCCCCAAGGGCAAGGAGCTGGTGGCAACGGTGATGTTCGAGATCGATGATCCCGTACGCCGCAAGAATGTGCTCTACAAACTTGCGGGCATCGAAGAGACCGCCTTCATCGACATCGATGGCGACCGCGTGATGTCCGACCCCGAGCACGACATTGACCGCACGTCGGAAGACGGCAAGTCATCCTCCGTGCACTTCCTGCACTTTCCGTTCACGGACGATCAGATCGCAGCATTCAAGAAGCCCGGCGCAAAGGTCATGATCGGGTTTGCCCACGAGAACTATCAGCATCTGGCCGTTGTATCCGATGCCATGGTGAAGCGTTTGGGTGGCGACTTCGCTTAAGGGCGGCTATCCCGCCTCGCGGGCATAGATACCGAACAGGGATGAGGCCCGCATGAACCCTTCGTGCGGGCCCATGCGGACGGCACACCATGTCTGGCTGCAATTGACCAGCCCGCCAATCACGCCGGGCTCCACCAAAGCTACTTCATCGCTGGCGCTGTCCGGTGCAAAGTGCAGCGGCACTAGGTCGCCTTCGCGCGGTACCTGCTTGTTGGGCCCGACCACCATGACAGTGCGTTCGCCATCAATGAGGGTGTGAAACACCCAGCCCTGATCACCGTCGACATCACGGATGCGCCGCCAGTTTTCAAACTCGGCCGTCACTTCAACCGGCACGTCCTTGCGCACAAACACCCACGCCACCTGATGATTGGTGGAGGGGCCGCCACGGACATTGACCGGGCTTGATTTGATGGACACGAAGCGCGGCATCGGCAGGCCCGTCACCGGCCCGATCTGCACCCCGCCACTCAATGTATTGGAGGCACTGGGCTGGGCCATGCTTGCCGGTCCTGCTGCAGTACCGGCAAGTACCAGCACGGCAAGCATGCCGGCGTGGCGCGAGGCGGAGCGAAGGGTGTCGGGAACGCGACGAAAAACAGACAACATGATGATGGAAAAGCGGGGCAAACCGGTGTTCTTGTTCTGGCGCCGATCCGGCGGGGGAATCCCCTTATGGCAAGGCCCTTCGGGCCTGGTCAAGCGGCAGAGCAATCTCGAACAGGCACCTGAAGTCTCTTGCATCAAGGTGCTTTGATGCACCCCCATGAGGGTGGTAGGAAAGAACATAGCCAAGCATCGCGCCGGGTAGGCTTTCATAGCGTCGTGGGAGAGCAATCAGGCAGGCGGTGTTCAACTGCATAAGGTCGCGTCCCTTGCCGCATTCAAAACCCCTCGTCACCGTAACCCGCAAGCTGCCGGACATTGTTGAAACGCGCATGCGCGAGTTGTTCAACACGCAGCTCAACATTGATGATGTGGCCATGTCGCGGGAGGCCCTGGAAGCGGCCGTTGCCGACAGCCAGGTCCTCGTGCCGACGGTGACCGACAGGATTGATGCAGAACTAATTGGCAAGGCGGGAGAGAAGCTGAAGCTCATCGCCAATTTCGGCGCCGGCGTGGACAACATTGATGTGGATGCCGCCCACGCCAAAGGGATCACCGTCACCAATACGCCCAACGTGCTGACCGAAGATACTGCCGACCTGACCATGGCCCTCATCCTGGCGGTCCCGCGCCGCCTGACGGAAGGCGCGCAGATCATCACGGAGGACAATCAGTGGCAGGGCTGGTCACCCACCTGGATGATGGGACACCGCATTCACGGCAAGCGCTTGGGGATTATCGGCATGGGCCGCATCGGCCAGGCGGTGGCGCGCCGTGCGAAGGCATTCGGCCTGTCGATCCACTACCACAACCGCAATCCGGCCAATCCGGCGATCGAAGAAGAGCTTGAAGCCACCTATTGGGACTCGCTCGATCAGATGCTGGCCCGCATGGACATAGTCTCAGTCAATTGTCCGCATACACCGGCAACCTATCACCTGCTCAACGGACGGCGGCTCAAGCTGATGAAGCCTGAGGCCTACATCGTCAACACGGCACGTGGCGAGATCATTGATGAAGTCGCCCTGTGCAAGGCGATAGATGATGGTGCCATCGCCGGTGCCGGGCTTGATGTGTTCGAGAACGAGCCAGCGGTAAATCCCAAGCTGCTGGGGCGCGCCAATGTGGTGCTGCTGCCGCATATGGGCTCGGCCACCATCGAAAGCCGCACCGAGATGGGTGAGAAGGTGATCATCAACATCAGAAGCTTTGTCGACGGCAATGCGCCGCCGGATCGGGTGTTGCCCATGGACGCCTAGGGGCGCATCGGCTTTCGGCTTATGCAGGCTGCTTCAGGCAGGGCGGCAGCGACGGCCGTTCGGCGTCTGCGCTGGCCGAGCCATGGGTTGCCTCACAGGCTTTGCAGGGATCATCGGTTATATCGAGCTTGGTAAGGGTGAGGAGGCGCTCGACCGATCCATCATCCCCCGCATAGGGGAGAACGATCATCCGCTGCGCCAGCATATCCTTCCCCGACCATCGAGCGGCACCGCCAACGCAGTACGGCCTCTGATTGTCACAGCACCATTTCAGGTGTTCGATCGTGTCCGGCGATGCTTCAAGCTCCGCGGGTTCGGAGGCATGCGAGTCGACAGTTCGCCCTGTCATTTCAACCTGACTGCGTTCCTGCAGCTCGCTGCCGGCAAGCCTGACGACAAAGCGCGTCCCGTTGTTTTCAACACCGATGATCGACACCTGTCTCAGAATGTGCGGTGGAATGGTGGCTGGCTGGATGCATGAGATGTGCGGCATCCGGGCCGCCCCGCGTGCGGCGTCCCAGCGTTGGTAAAACACTGCGAAGTCAGGAGACGCGAGTTCGTCACCTGAGTGGATCGGGCAGAATTGGTCCTCGGTAACACGCATGCTAAGCCCCTAGCAGCATTACGGTTTTCGGAATAATACACCTCAAACACTACCTTTACGGGCAATAGTTAAGAATGCGTTGTTGCAGAAAGACCTGAACGGCGAAAAGACCTGTCGATGCAGTCCATTGCGCTGGTTTGGCTGACACATCCGGCGGGTGTCCAGCCTGCGCCGGACTCCGTTGAAAGCCTGTTGTTGTGATTAGGGATGCGCTGCTTCGCAGCAGCCTATCGCCCGCCCACGCAGTTGGTGTTGGGGCATGAGTGGCAGGGGTCCTCGGTGAACTCCAGGTCGTTGAGCGTAAGGAACCGCTCAACGGTTCCGTCATCGCCGACATAGGGAAGGACCAATGTGCGCTGCGCCAGCATGTCATTGCCTGACCAGCGGGCCTGTGCACCAAGACAATAAGGCTGCCTGTTGGACACGCTCCACTTCATGCGTTCCAAAGAGGCCTGTGACGCCGGCAACGGAACCGGATCCGGGTTCGCTTCATCCACTTCCCAGCCTGTCATCTCGACACTGGAGACATCGAGAATGGCGCTGCCAGCCAGACGGATGACAAAGCGTGTCCCCTGATTTTCCACACCGATGATCGTGATGTGAGGGAGGAACTTGGGCAGGATTTCGGTCGGGCGGATATGGGACATGTGCGGCAGGTCATTGCCATCGCGTGCTTCGTCCCAGCGCTGGAAAAAGGCCTCAAAACCAGGCGATGCAAGCTTGCTGCCTGGCCTGATTGGGCACATTTGATCCGTGCCTTCCGGCATTTTCTCTCCCCATAAGCACCCTGTTTTGCGGCCAGGATACGGCCGCATGAATACTATCTGGGGTAAGTGTAAATTTTATATGTGCACTTAAAAGTTGTGAAATCGGACGGCGCTATCGTTTTGAATCGTGGCGTAATTTCACTCTCCTGATGCGTGTATCCAGCGCATCATAGAGCAGCAAATTCCCCGCCAGACTTGTGCCTGCCCCGGTGATTTCCTTGATTGCTTCCATTGCCATCATCGACCCGATGACGCCCGTCAGCGCGCCGACAACGCCGGCCTCTTCGCAGGTGGGAACGCTCCCCGGAGGTGGCATGTCCGGAACCAGGTCGCGATAGTTTGGAGAGGGTGATCCGTCGTCCAGGGTTTCCCAAGCGCGAAAGACAGCGAGCTGTCCGTCGAACTGGCCAACGGCACCGGACACGAGAGGCACATGGGCCGCGGTACAGGCATCGTTGACCAGAAACCGGGTTTCAAAATTGTCGCAGCCATCAAGCACTAGGTCATAGCTGCTGATGAGGGGTTCGGCGTTGCTATCGGTGAGCCGTTCCTCATGGGCAACGACGTTGGTATCCGGGTTGAGCGCTGTGAGTGTTCGTGCAGCACTTGATGTCTTTGCTTCGCCTACAGCTGCTGTCGTGTGCGCTATCTGCCGCTGCAGGTTGGAGAGGGAGACGATGTCGTCGTCCACAAGTCCGATGGTGCCGACCCCGGCGGCGGCTAGGTAGAGTGCCGCCGGCGACCCCAGGCCGCCGGCGCCAATAATGAGGACACGCGCATTCAGGAGCGCCTGCTGGCCTGGCCCGCCAATCTCCTTGAGCAGAATATGCCGCGCATATCTCTCAAGCTGCTCACCGGTCAGAGCCACACTCGTTGTCCTAGATGCCGTCAAACAGGGCCGTTGAGAGATACCTCTCGGCAAAGCTCGGGATGATGGCGACAATTGTCTTGCCTGCCATGTCTTCGCGTTCCGACACCTCAAGGGCTGCCGCAATGGCAGCGCCGGAGGAGATGCCCCCGGCGATGCCTTCTTCGCGGGCTGCCTGGCGGGATGTTTCAAACGCGGTTTCGTTGCCGATTGTGATCACTTCATCAATCAGATCCTTGTCCAGGTTACCCGGCACAAAGCCGGCGCCAATGCCCTGAATCTTGTGCGGACCAGGCTGGCCCCCGGACAGGATCGGAGAATCTTCCGGCTCGATCGCAATCATCTTGAGATCCGGCTTCCTTGCCTTGAGAACGGACCCAACGCCGGTAAACGTCCCCGCTGTCCCGATGCCGGAGATGACAACATCTACCTTGCCGTCCGTGTCATTCCAGATTTCCTCAGCCGTCGTGCGGCGGTGGATTTCCGGGTTGGCCGGATTATCAAACTGCTGTGGCATCACCGCATTCGGTGTGGACTGGAGCAACTCTTCCGCACGAGCCACAGCACCTTTCATGCCCTTGGCGGCGTCTGTCAGCTCAAGCTCGGCACCCAGCAGGGCGAGCATCTTGCGGCGCTCAAGAGACATGCTTTCCGGCATCACCAGAATGAGCTTGTAGCCCTTGGCTGCAGCCACAAAAGCCAGCGCGATACCGGTATTGCCCGACGTCGGCTCGATCAGAACCGTGTTTTCGTTGATCTTGCCCTGGGCTTCCAGCGCTTCGATCATTGCCACGCCGATGCGGTCCTTCACGCTTGAAAGCGGGTTGAAGAACTCGAGCTTCAGCAGGACGTCGGCCTTGCCGTCCTTGTTCATGCGCTTGAGGCGAACCAGCGGCGTATCGCCAATGGTCTGGGTAATGCAGTCGTAGATGCGGCCGCGGCCTGGCTTATCGGTCATGGCGTATGCCTCCTGTTGTGCGCGCTCGTCTCGGGGGATGCGCGCAAGATCTAGATCGTGAAATCCATACCTGCTTGTGATGCAGGTTTGATGTCTTTGGTCTCCGCCTCGCGGCACAGATCGTCAATGGTGATGGCGTTGAGCTTCTCCATCATCTCCGCCTGAAACGAATCCCACATGGGGCGCACAACCTGTTCGCCCAGGGGGGATCCGCCGTTGCCGGTTTCAGCGTCGGTAGCCGCAGGCGTTTCGCCTGTTCCATTCAGAGTGCTGCGTGACTCGCGCGCCGCCGCCTTGGCTTCGTCCCGCGCATCGTCGGCGGCTTCCATGGCACCAACCACCCGCACGATCTCGCCGACCGTAATGCGCCGCCGTTCCCGCGCCAGCCGGTAGCCGCCGCGCGGACCGCGGACACCTTTCAGCACGCCTTCGCGCACCAGCTGTTGCATCACCTGTTCCAGATAGCGCTGGGGAATGCCCTGCCGCTTGGTGATCTCTTTCGACTGCACCGGGTCAGGCCGTGCGTTGTAGGCAACGTCGACAACCGCCTCCAGCGCCAGAAGTGTTTTCTTTGATAGCCGCAACATGCCGTTACCCGGCCTTTCTTGTTGTGTCCGTTCCTGTGGAGCCGAACCCGCCGGCACCGCGTTCTGTTTCATCAAGTGAGTCCACGGCGGCAAACACGCCGCGAGTGACCGGCGCAAACAGCATCTGCGCAATACGCATGCCGCGATCGATCACCACAGGCTCGTCCCCATGGTTGATCAGGATGACTTTCACTTCGCCGCGATAATCCGCATCCACCGTACCCGGACTATTAAGCACCGTGACGCCCTGCTTGGCGGCAAGGCCCGAGCGCGGGCGCACCTGCGCTTCAAAGCCACTTGGGAGTGCGATGGCGAGACCGGTGGGCACCATGGCGCGCGCACCCGGTGCCAGTGTTACCTCTTCACCCTCTGCCAGCGCGGCCCGCAAATCCATGCCGGCGGCCTGTTCGGATTCGTAAGCCGGCAGATCAAGACCGCGCCCATGCGGCAGCTGCATGACTTTGACGTCGATAGAACTCAAGTCGCTTCCCCTCAAGAAGTCAGTGCCTGCGCCACGCGCTCAGCAAGTTTCGTTGCGACCTGTGCCTTGGGCATCGGGTCCCAGTGCTCTGCGGCACCGTCTGTAATGATGTGAACCGTATTGTCGTCGCCGCCCATGATGCCGGTGCCCGGCGACACGTCATTGGCGACAATCCAGTCGCAGCCCTTGCGAGCGCGCTTGGCGGTGGCGTGCTCGATGACGTCATCCGTCTCCGCCGCAAAACCGACAACCAGCTGCGGACGCTTTGCGCCTGAGGCGGACAACGTCGCCAGAATGTCCGGATTCTCGACAAGCGACAAAGGCGGCACCTGACCGGAGCCGTCCTTCTTGAGCTTGGAGTTGGTGGACGTGTCCGCGCGCCAGTCCGCCACAGCCGCCGCGCACACGGCGACGTCAGCAGGCAGGGCGGCTTCTGTTGCCGCCAGCATCTCCCGCGCGGTCTCCACGCGGGTGACTTGCACACCGAACGGGTCCGCCAGTGCCGTCGGGCCGGAGACGAGATGGGTCTCGGCGCCCAGACGCGCCAGCGCTTCGGCAATAGCATAGCCCTGCTTGCCTGAAGAACGGTTGGCGATGTAGCGCACCGGATCAATCGGCTCATGGGTCGGACCTGCCGTCACAATCGCCTTGCGCCCGGCAAGTACTTGTGTGCCGCCAAGCTTGGCTTCGATGGCTTCAACAATGTCCTCAGGCTCGACCAGCCGGCCCGGGCCGAACTCGCCGCACGCCATGTCGCCTTCGCGTGGGCCAACGACACTCACACCATCAGCGATCAGTTGAGTGAGATTGCGCTGGGTCGCGGGGTGCAGCCACATGCGCACATTCATCGCGGGCACGATCATCACCGGCTTGTCTGTAGCCAGCAGGGCCGTGGAGGCCATGTCATCGGCCCGTCCATGAGCCATCTTGCCCATCAGGTCCGCCGTCGCCGGGCACACCACCAGCAGGTCCGCATCGCGCGACAGCTGGATGTGGCCCATATCCGCTTCAGCGGTCAGATCGAACAGGTCTGTATAGACCTTGTCGTGAGTAAGCCCGCCGACAGACAGCGGCGTCACGAATTCCTGGCCTGCCTTGGTGAGGATCGCGCGCACCTCGCCCCCCCGGCGGCGGATCAACCGCGCCAGTTCCAGCGACTTGTAGGCAGCGATGCCGCCGCCGATAATCAGAAGTATGCGTTTGCCGTCGAGCACGAAATCCCGCCTTCCACACAAGAAATACTGCGGAAACCCTATAATCCCCGCGAGCGTTGCGGTGAATATAGGTATTTACGGCTGCAATGTGTAGATAGCGCGGAAAATCAATCCTAGAGCAGGGTCGCAACCGCAATCACGGCCAGAGCCGCTGCCCCGACCCACAGCGCAATCCGGTTGGGCCGTTCCTGCCTGGCCTGGGCCTCGGCGATGGCGCGGGCGGTGTCCGGGTGCAGCTTCAGCCCGTCGGCGGCGCCCGTACCATCAGGCCCGGCAATGCTGCGGGCGGCACGCTCTGCGGTTTCCAGCAGGTCAGGCAGATCGCTCATCAGGCGGCCCATGCGTTCCGCCCCTTTGACCGCGTCCTGCAGCCGGCCTTCGGGGCCGATGCGGCTTTCAAGCCATTGTCGAAGGATCGGCT
>JANQMQ010000071.1 GCA_028279995.1 Candidatus Phaeomarinibacter sp.
CCTGGAACACCACATGAAGCGTGCCCAGCGCCCGCGCCGACGGGGCCATGATGGCGAGCGCGGCCACAAAGCCGGTGAAGTCACCCACCGTGCCCGCGCCCTCAAATATCCGCCATACGCTGAACGACAGGACACCCGCAATGGCGATACCGCCGAGAATTTCCATCGTCGGATCAACCCGCGCGCGGCCGCGCACGAGCTTCATGGTCCAGCCATACAGCCCCTCGAAGAACGTGCCCGAACGCTCCCGCTCATAGCCTTCAAGTCCATAGGTCTTGACCATACGCGCGCCGGACAGGCTTTCGTTCAGGAGCGCCGTCATGTCACCCAGATAGGCCTGCGCATCGGCAGATACCTTGCGCATCCGCCGCCCGAGCGCCGAGATCGGTACCGCCGCCAGCGGCAGGATCACCAGCACCACAATCGCCAGCAGCCAGTCCATATAGATCATCGCCGCCGCCACACCGATGATCGTCAGCACATCGCGTACGGCATTTGTCAGCACACGCATCAGGCCTTCGCGCACGACGCTCACATCATTGGTGAAACGTGAGAGATAGCGCCCCGTGGCTTCCCTGTTGAGACGCGCCAGATCGGACGTTAGCAGCCGGTCAAACATGGCGATCTGCATCTTCTGCAGAACCCGCAGCACGATCGAGCTGGTGACAACGGTCTGGAAATACAGCGACAGCGACTTGATGACGACAACACCGACCACCAGAAGCGGCACGATGAAAACGTCCGGGTTCCGCTCATTCGCCATGTCGAGCGTCTGCTGGATCAGCAGCGGGTAGACACTCGTTGTCGCGGCCACCAGCGCCATCAGAACCAGCGCCCCGAAGACCCGATGCTTCTGTGGCGCCATCCACATGCGCCACACGCGCAGCGCCAAATGCTTCCTGTCCTGCGCCGGTGGATCGGCCACGACGACGTCTGCCGCAGTATCTTCTGCCTGCACCACAACGGTCTCGCTCTGCATCTCAGGTGATGGCGTCTGGGTCTGGCTGTCGGTCGCCAAATCGGTCTCCAACCGGGAGTGATGTCCGGATCAAGCCAACATCTTACCCCGGAATGTGGCGGTCATGGGTAAACACACATTTCATGTGCTCAGCGCCTCATGCACCGTGCCGCAAACTGGCTTTCGTGGTGCCCCTGGCCGGACTCGAACCAGCACGGAGTTACCCCCAACAGATTTTGAGTCTGTCGCGTCTACCAATTCCGCCACAGGGGCCCTGAAAGGATCATAAAGACGCCACGAAAGGAGCGGCATCATAGGGGCCCTGCCCTTAACGTCAATGAGAGTATTTCGATCGCATACTCCCCTGCGGCATCCCCGCCAATCGACGCCACCAGATCACCCTGTTAGCCTGAGAAACCATGACCCACGCCGAAACATCATCCGCCAAGCCGCCCATGAGCGAGAAGCAGACCTCGCAGCTGCTGGACGAGGCCATCGCGTCTTTCGAGACAGAGACCCTGCCCCTGGGGGCGCTGATCGATGTCTTGGCAGAGCGCGCCTTCGGCATGGTGCTGCTGGTGCTGGCGCTGCCCTGCGCCATTCCGTTCCTCTATGGCGTGCCGCAGGTCATGTCTCTCCCCATGGTGTTCGTCGCGGTTCAACTTGCCGCCGGGCGCCATACCCTGTGGCTGCCTGAGAGCCTGCGCGCCCGTGAACTCAAGAAACAGAGCCTTGAGGACATGATGAACAAGGCCCGCCCCTGGCTGCAGCGCTTTGAGCGCATCAGCCGCCTGCGTCTTCAATTCATGACAAGGCGCCCCATGGAACAGGTGATCGGCTTCCTGTTCATCCTGTTCTCATTGACCATCATGATTCCCCTGCCCCTCACCAACACGGTACCCGGCGCGGCTATCGTGATTGCCTCGCTCGGCTTCATTGAGCGTGACGGCATTCTGGTGTTCCTCGGCACGGCTCTGGGCACGGCATGGGTCATCTTCCTGATGAGCGTGGCCGGTGGCGCAGCAGCCCTCATTTCCGACGCCATCAATTCGGTCGGACTCTAGGCCCATGAACGCGCTCCTGGCCCTCATCCCACCTCGCCGCGCGCCCCTTATGGTGCTCGCGCTTGCGACCGCCACCACGCTGGGCTTCTTCTTCTTTGAACACGTGCTCGGCTATGTCCCCTGCGCGCTCTGCTACGAGCAGCGTTGGCCCTACTACATCGCCCTGCCCCTGATCGTCCTCGCCCTGATCGTCTCGCGTGAGGCCAATCTGGGCCGCTGGCCCACCTGGCTGATGACCGCCATTGGCCTCATCTTCGTGGTCAGCGCCGTCCTTGGCCTGCGCCACGCGGGCGTGGAATGGGATTGGTGGGAAGGTCCGGCCGATTGTGGCGGCGGCGCGGGCGGGATGACCGGATCCATTGACGATCTCAACGCCGCCCTATCCGGCGCCATCACAATTGTCCCCTGCGACAAAGCCGCCTGGCGCTTCCTTGGCCTGTCGCTTGCGGGGTATAACTTCCTGATCTCGCTGGTTCTTGCAGCCGTCAGCTTCATCCCGGCCTACGCCGCCTGGAAAGAGAGGCACACAGTATGAGTAAAGCTGAAAAGAAGATGAGCAGCGCCGACCTTGCCGGCAACAGCGTCATCGAGCGCCGCCTGCATGAGATGATCCGTGTGGATCATGCGGGCGAAGCGGGCGCCGTGCGCATCTATGAAGGCCAGCTGGCCGTCTTCAAGGCCGCCAAGCCCCGCGCCAAGATCGTGCGCGACCTGGAACATATGGCCGAGGATGAAGAAGTTCATCTGGCAGCTTTCAACAAGGTTGTGACTGAGCGCGGCGTCCGCCCAGCGCTCCTGAACCCCGTCTGGGGCGCCGCAGGCTACGCCATGGGCGTTGCCACAGCCCTGATGGGCGAAAAGGCGGCCCATGCCTGTACGGCAGCCGTTGAAGAAGTGATCGACGAGCATTACCGCGATCAGGTTCGCGAGCTGGACACCGAGCCAGCCGAACGCGAGCTGCGCGACATGGTGGAAAAGTTCCGCGAGGAAGAAGTCGCCCACAAGGAAAAGGCGCTGGCCGAAGGCGCCGAAGAGGCCCCCGGCTACCCTGTCCTGTCAGGCGCCATCAAGGCTGCTTGCCGCTTGGCTATCCGTGTTTCGGAAAAGGTCTGACACCAGACCGGTCAGGGCCTACGGCTCAAGCTCGCTATCCCAATAGAGATAGTCCTGCCAGCTTTCGTGCAGGTAGTTAGGCGGGAACGCGCGACCATTGTGATGCAGTTCATGCACTGTTGGACGAATGGGCGCATTGTAGGGGATCATGCCGATCTCCGTCGGCAGCCGGTTGGCCTTGCGCAGATTGCACGGTGAACACGCTGTCACCACATTGTCCCATGTGGTGAGCCCGCCGCGCGACCGCGGCACCACATGGTCAAAGGTCAGCTCCGTGCGCGCACCGCAATACTGGCAGCTGAACCGGTCCCGCAAAAACACGTTGAACCGGGTAAACGCCGGATACTTCGCAGGCTTCACATAAGTCTTGAGCGATACCACGCTGGGCAGCTGCATTTCATAGTTCGGGCTGTGCACCGCGCGATCGTAGTGATCAAGAATGTTCACCCGGTCGAGAAACACCGCCTTGATCGCGTCCTGCCAAGACCACAGCGACAGCGGGTAATAGCTCAACGGGCGATAGTCCGCATTCAGCACAAGAGCCGGGCAGCTTTCCGGAGACGCGTGCGCGGACCGCGATGCAAACCGGGCCACCCCCGCATTCGCCAGGCTGGAATTCGCTACCGCCGAGTCCGTCAACTCCGTGTGCATCGTCTCAGGCCTCCTGCCTTACCTCGTACGCCACCCGAATCTCTTTTCACCCAAAGGGTGCCTCAATTGCGCCAATACATACAACATGCAGTGTGACGCGCTTATGACTCTACACAAGTCCCTGCGTGGACATCCAGCTAGAGCGCAAAGCTGTCAGCCACGAACTGGCCGCCCAGCTGCAGGCCTTCAGGGTCGATGCCGTGCCCGACGCCCCGAGAGACATGCCAGCGCACATTGAAGTCCGCATCCCCCAGCGCTCCGGCAGCTTCATGCATGGCTCCGACGGGCACCAGGTCATCGGCGTCGCCGTGGATCAGCATCACCGGCGGACGCGCCGGCGTATTGCCCACCTGCTCCGGCAGAATGAGCGCACCGGAATAGCCAAGAATGCACGCAGGTCCCGGTGTTCGCCGCACCCCCACATGCAGCGACATCATCGTGCCCTGGCTGAACCCCACAAAGGCCAGCCGCGAGCCGTCAAGATTATGCTTCGCAAGTTCTTCATCCACAAAATCGTTGAGCAATGGTGCCGCCGTCTGCGCGCCGCGCGCCATGGCTGCGTCATCCGGACCAGCAGCACTCAGACCAAA
>JANQMQ010000090.1 GCA_028279995.1 Candidatus Phaeomarinibacter sp.
GATCTATGCGATGACGACAGCTTTCTGGAGTACGGCCAGATGGTGCTGGCCGCGCAGCGTAACCGGCGAGAGTTGGATGATCTCATTTCCAATACACCGGGTGACGGCATGGTGGCGGGCTTTGGTGCCATCAACGGCGCCCAGTTTGATGAGACGACCAGCCGCGCGGCAGTGCTGGCCTATGACTACACCGTGCTCGCGGGAACGCAGGGCTACTTCAACCACAAGAAGACCGACCGTGTGCTGGAGCTTGCCGACAAGTGGCATGTGCCGGTGATGTTCTTCACCGAAGGCGGCGGTGGCCGGCCGGGCGATACGGATGTACGCAATGTGTCGGCAACAGGCCTCGACGTCAAAACCTTTGCGACATTTGCCGCGTCCTCCGGCGCAGCGCCGCGCGTGGCCATCAACAATGGTCGCTGCTTTGCAGGCAATGCCGTCATCTTCGGCTGTGCCGACGTGACTATCGCCACCAAGTCCAGCGCCATTGGTATGGGCGGACCTGCCATGATTGAAGGGGGCGGGCTGGGCACATACGCACCTGACGAAGTCGGGCCCATCGAAGTGCAGGCTAACAACGGCGTGGTTGACCTTGTTGCAGATGATGAAGCGCATGCTGTTGCGCAGGCAAAACAACTGCTCAGTTACTTTCAGGGCAGCACGGACAACTGGGCATGCGCGGATCAGCGCAAGCTGCGCCATGTGATTCCAGAAGACCGCAAGCGTGTGTATGACATGCGCGACGCCATCTCGCTCATTGCTGACGAAGGCTCTGTGCTCGAGCTACGCCGAGGCTACGGTCGAGGCATGATTACGTCGCTTGTGCGGGTTGAAGGGCGGCCGTTCGGTCTCTTCGCCAATGATCCACATCATCTGGGCGGCGCCATTGATGCGGAGGCGTCTGAGAAAGCCGGTCGCTTCATGCAGTTGTGCGATGCTTTCGGCATTCCGCTCCTTTCTTTATGTGACACGCCGGGCTTCATGGTCGGACCGGACCATGAAGAATTAGCGACGGTCCGCCGGGCTTCTTCGATGCTGGTGACAGGCGCAAGCATTTCCGTGCCGCTCTTCATGATCTGTTTGCGTAAAGGCTATGGGCTTGGGGCGCAGGCCATGGCCGGGGGCAGCTTTACATCGCCCGTCTTCCTGATTTCCTGGCCGACGGGTGAGTATGGCGGGATGGGCCTTGAGGGTGCTGTACGGCTTGGCTATTCCAAGGAACTAGCGGCAGCTGAAAGTCCCGAGGCGCGCGACGCGCTGTTTGAAAAACTGCTTGCGGCCTACTACGAGCACGGCAAGGCCCTGAGTGTGTCGACACTCCACGAAATCGACGCGGTAATTGACCCCATCGAGACGCGAAAATGGATTATCAACGGCATCAAGACAGTGCCGGTTGAGGCCGCGTCCCGGCAACGCCGCCGTCCCTTTGTTGATACCTGGTAACGGAGACAAGCAATGAGCAACCCTACTCAACAGGAGTTGGACGAATATCGCGCTGAGGCGAGGGCGTGGTTTGCGGAAAACACGCCTGCTGACCCCGGCTTCATGCTGCCGCTGACCTTCATGGAAGTT
>JANQMQ010000103.1 GCA_028279995.1 Candidatus Phaeomarinibacter sp.
GAGAAGCAATTCAGGCGGTCCGACTTCCAATATCTTCCCGTCTTTGATAAACCATATCAGATCCATCCGGCGGGCAACAGCCAGATTGTGGGTGATCACCAAGGCGGTCGCGTCATTCCTCCGAACAAGGTTTTCAATCAGATCCGGACCATCGGTGTCCAGCGCATCGTCAGGTTCGTCCAGGAGCATGAGCTTGGGGGCGGCAAGCGCAGCGCGAACCAAAAGCAGCCGGCGCGCTTCACCTGCGGAGAGATTCCGGCCCGCTTCTGAGACTTTTTCATCAAGTCCGCCAAGCCGGTCGATCGTCTCACGCAACCCGAAACTCTCGGCCGTCGCGAGGATCTTGTCATCGTCCGGACGGTCCGCGACACCCATGGTCAGAGCACGGCGCAGACTGCCGGCCAGAATTGGAGAGTGCTTGCCGACCAGGGAAAGCAGGCGGCGGCGCTCATTCGCGCTTAAGCCAACCGGGTCCCGGTCTCCCAGCAGCACCCTGCCGTCATCCGGCTGTTCAAGTCCGGCAGCCAGGCCAAGAAGGGTCGACTTGCCCGCACCGTTCCCGCCGACGATCGCGATCTTCCGGCCCGGTTCCGCGGTGACCGTAACGTCGTCCAGTCGCCCGGCTGACACACCCGTAAACCGCAAGGCACAGGGTGCGGATGGGAGAGGTTTAGCTGGTTTCTCGTTCGGAAGCTCAAGTTTGGGCGCAGCCAGCATCGCATCGCATTTATCTCGCGCGGCAATCCAGGCCCGATGCCGATCCCACACGCCGGCCAGATCGCGAATGGGCTGGATGAGCAGCCCCACCGCGGCCATTGCGCCGGCGGCATCCGCGCCGGATGCACCGGCATGCAACGCCGTCCAGAAGACGGCCGCCGCCGCAACTCCGGAAATGACGTCCGGTATTGCAGCCAGGACCGCGGCGCCGCGGGCACGCTCAAGAGCGGAGGCGACGAGTTTCTCCGTGCGCCGGCGCAGATGCGAAGTCTCGATTTCGCTGCGTCCGAGCAGCCGAAGTTCAGGCGCGTGGGGCACACGTTCACTCATATCCGCCGCCAGACGCGCGCGGCGCGCCCGCAAGCGTTTATGAGCCGGACCCAGGCTTGGGCCAATCAAAGCCATGGCGGCGAGCCCTAGCGCGATGGGAGTCGCGGCAGCCATCGCCAGCTGGGGGTTCAAAAGATAAAGCACGACACCAGTCACGGGCAGAAGAATACAGGCGGAGATCAAGCGGGCCACGCCAAGACTGACCCAGCCACGGACCGATGCCAGATCGCCGACAAAGCGCATCGCCAGCGCACCCTTACGGCGCTGCGAAACACTCCGCGCGGACATGCGGGAAAGGTGTTTGAAGAGTTTCAGCCTCAAGGAAGCCGCATAGTCTTGCCCGACACGCTCGGCAACAAGACGCTCCCCGACCCTCAGCACCGCGATGGAGAGGCCACCAATCACGATAAGGGTCAGAGCAAGCGTTGGCAGAAGGGCTTCGTTCTCGCGGAAGGCTGCGAAGACATCGCGGGTCGCAAAGGCCGCAACGCCCGCGGCAATGCCCTGGCCGAGGGCGAGGACCGCGACCAGCAGAATGCTGATCTTACGGCCCTCACCGAAGATGCGCGGCAAGCGGCTCCGGATACCACGGCCCGAGGGACGAGCATCCGGACGCTTGAAGCGCTTGAACAGCGAGATCATGCCGCCACTCCGATTTCGGCAAGCCCCAGAGCATGAGTGCCCTGTTTGGCAAGCATCTGGGCGACGAGCGCATTCGCCTGAGCGGGATCACAAAGTGCACTGCGCGTGACGACCTGAACACCCGTGGCGGCCTCTGCTTCCGCCGCTCCAAGCGGGGAACAGCTCACCATGCCTGTCACCGCTGCAGGCTCGATACCCATTGCGCGCAAAGCGGCGCAGCCACCGGCAGCTGCAAGGGCATCAGGTGCCGCGAAGACCATCCCGGCGAAGCCGTCGCGGACATGCGCTTTTTTCAGTAGATCGGCCGTCTCCTTCTGAAACACACCGTCCGCCAACTCAACAACGGCAACGTCGCAGCCATCGCGCTTGGCATGCGCCAAAAGCGTATCTAAACCGGCTTCGATCCGGGCGAGAGGCTGCAGGTAGGTGGAAACCATTCCCGCATCGGTAAAGTCCGCGACGTAGCGCGCGCCGGTATCCACGAAAGCATTGAAGTCGCCGAAGGCTCCGGTGCCGGTCGCTTTAATGGCGGCGACCTGGTAACCGGCCCGGCTCAGGCCGTGCGCAAGACCAGCAACCGCAGTGGTCTTGCCGGAATTCATGGACGCGCCGACAACGCCGACAACCTTCAGGCCTTCAGGCCGGGTGACCTTCTCAAGAGCATAGTCTGCAAGGTTGATCGCTTTGCCCGCGGCGTTTGCGAGCAGTCCGAGGGGAATGATACGGGTTGGCGCCGACATTTTGGCATGACGGTGCCGCATCCGGCCCAAGACACCGCCACCAGCGAGCATATCAGCGCCCTGGGGGTCCAGCTCAGCCAGACCTTCGAACTGATCCGGGGCATAACGGTCGCCACAAGCGAGAACCACCAGATCACCGATGTAGAGCTCGGAAGCACGGCCCTGGGCCAATTGGATTTTCTTGTGGGATCCGATGCGCTCAACACGGCCGAGAACAAGGTCGCCCGAGGTGGCATAAGACAACATGTCAAGCAGACCAACAGCGTCTTCGCGCGCAACCCGGCGGGTTGAGAAGGCCCACTTGGCCTGATGGAGTGTGTTGGAGGCGATGGGTGTAAGGACGGTCATTTGATTTCTCCTGAATTTTTCCAGCACAGGGTAAAGTGCGAAACTAAAGTGGTTTGACGTTGTATGAGGCTATGATGGACCGATCTGTTGAAGCGCGCCTGTCACTGCGATGAACTGACCTTCAAGGCCAGATGAACAGCAGATGAAGCACACTTCAGATCTGCTTTACGGCCTCCCCCGCTTCCTGCTGGT
>JANQMQ010000134.1 GCA_028279995.1 Candidatus Phaeomarinibacter sp.
GACAGCCATGAAGATCTGCCTGTGGTTGATGCCTCGGTGGAGAGCCTGCGGGAGATTGATTTCAGACCGTTTGTCTCGCTTTCGGACCTGCCTTTGGGCATGACCGCGCACGTTGTTTTCACCGCCCTCGACAAAGAGCATCCGGCTACGACCAGCCGCGAAGTCATCCGGCTGATCCGTGAGGAAATCGGCTTTGATGGCCTGCTCATGAGTGATGACCTCTCCATGAAGGCCCTGGGCGGGCCGATGGAAAGCCGGGTCAACGAATCGATTGGTGCAGGCTGTGACCTGGTGCTGCACTGCAATGGTCATATGAATGAAATGGAAGCAGTGGCCACGGCGACATCCGCCCTGTCCCCACCGGCCTTACTTCGCTCAGAAACCGCACTTTCCCGCCGAAAACCGTTCAACGCCGAATCGGTAGAGGCTGCAGTTCAGAGATGGGATGAACTTCTCAGTGCAAGTGCTTGACGGTGACCTGCCTCAAGGCAGACGGTGGAGTTTCATACCCACACCGGACATGGAATTGATCAGTTGAGCCCCGGCGAAGTCTACGATTTTGAAAGCGGCGCCCCGCGCAAGCCTGAAGAGGCCACCGATGCGCCTGTTGACGGGCGCTCGCTTGTTGTCGATGTGGACGGCTTTGAAGGCCCGCTCGACCTGCTGCTGACATTGGCGCGGTCGCAGAAGGTAGACCTTTCCAAGATCTCCATCCTTGAGCTGGCAGAGCAGTATCTGGCCTTTGTTGAGGAGGCCAAGCGCCTGGAACTGGAGCTTGCTGCGGACTACCTCGTCATGGCGTCCTGGCTGGCGTTTCTCAAGAGCCGCTTGCTGCTGCCACCACCTGAAGAAGACGAGGAACCAAGCGCGGAAGAAATGGCTGCCCGGCTGGCCTTCCGTCTGCAACGGCTTGAAGCCATGCGCGATAGCGCGTCCAAGCTGATGGCTCGCAATCGCATGGGCCGGGACATTTTCGCGCGCGGCATGCCGGAAGGCGTCCGGGTCATCAAGAAGAGCCAGTATTCGGCTGAGATCTACGACCTGCTGAAGGCCTATTCGACCCAGCGCGCCGTTCAGAAGATCGACCGCCTCGAAATGGCCCGACAGCCCGTGCTTACTATCGAAGAGGCACGCAAACGGCTTGAAAGCATGCTGGGCACCATCATTGATTGGGACAGGATTGATGTGCTGGTGCCGCCGGAATTTGCCGACGGCAAGACCCGGCGCTCCGGGATCGCCAGCACCTTCTCCGCCAGTCTGGAATTTGCCAAGCACGGCAGAATTGAACTCCGGCAGGCCAGTCCCTTCGCACCACTTTATGTCCGCCGCCTGGGCGACGGATCGCCGAAGGGACCACGCACAGCAGAGCCGGTTGATGCAGCAAACGGAAATGCCTCATGACGAACGCACCGCGCAGGGCTGAAAAACACGACATGCACGACGAAGAAGACATTCAGGAAGAGGTGGTCGGCTCTGAAGCCGAAACACCGGACTCTTCTGAATCCGCGGCTGAGGCATCCAACGAGGCCGCTGAAGAGTCGTCCAATGTCGCCAGCATCTCCGACGAAACGCGGACCAAGACGCTGCGCATGGTGGAAGCCCTGCTGTTTGCAGCCTCTGAGCCTCTGGACGTAAAAAGCCTCGCCCAGCGGCTACCGGAAGGAACAGACGTTCCGGGTCTGCTCACTGAGTTGCAAGCATTCTATGCGCCGCGTGGCGTCAATCTCGTGCCCGTCGGTGGCAAGTGGCTGATGCGTACGGCTGAAGACCTGTCCTTCCTGCTGCAGCGCGAAGCCGTCCAGATGAAGAAGCTGTCGCGGCCTGCGATGGAGACACTGGCGATCATTGCCTATCACCAGCCGGTGACCCGCGCCGAGATCGAAGAAATTCGCGGCGTGTCCGTATCGAGCGGCACATTGGACGTGTTGCTGGAAACAGGATGGGTCCGCCTGCGTGGCCGTCGCAAGACGCCGGGCCGTCCGCTGACCTACGGCACATCAGAAGACTTCCTGGTCCATTTCGGACTTGAAAGCGTACGCGACCTGCCTGGTGTGGAAGACCTCAAGGCTGCCGGGCTGCTTGATGCGCGCCTGCCACCGGACTTCTCGGTACCGCAGCCCGACGATGCTGAGCTTGCTGAGGATGAGGAAGAGCTTGCCGAAGATGACAGCGGCGAGGAACTGCTGATCGGGGAGGCTTCTGATGAAGTCATTCCGGCACCTGTTGCGGCCTCAGACGATGAGACCGAAGCCTCATCAGACGCAGAAGAGTCGACCGCTGCGGCCGAAGAGGATGCCAGCCGCGAATAGGTCGCATTTGTACTTCGGCGTATTCTGACTATTGTGCGCTGCATGACAGCCCGTCTCTCGTTCAAACACATCGCGCATCAATACGACGTGCAGCTCGCCCTTCAGGACTTTTCCCTGGATGTGGCTGCCGGCGAGGTCGTTTGCCTGCTGGGCCCTTCGGGATGTGGCAAGACGACGACCCTGCGCATTGCCGCTGGCGTAGAGCGGCCAAGCGTGGGCCAGGTGGAAATCGACGGCAGTGTCGTTGCCGGATCCGGCGTATTCGTTCCGCCCGAGAAACGGGGGGTCGGCCTGATGTTTCAGGACTACGCGCTGTTTCCGCATCTCACTGTTCTCGACAACGTCAAGTTCGGGCTTCATCAGCATCCCAAACATGAGCGGGAACCCATTGCTCTGCGCGCGCTCGAAGGGGTGGGCATGACGCGTTATGCGCAAGCCTTCCCGAGTGTCCTTTCCGGTGGTGAACAGCAACGCGTCGCCTTGGCACGCGCCATGGCACCGGGGCCGCGCATCATGCTGATGGACGAGCCTTTTTCCGGGTTGGACAATCGGTTGCGCGACAGCGTGCGAGATGAAGCTTTGTCATTGATCGATCAGTCCGGAGCCAGTGCGCTGCTGGTTACCCACGACCCTGAGGAAGCCATGCGCATGGCAGACCGCATTGCCTTGCTGCGCAAGGGCAAGCTGGTTCAGGTGGGTACCCCTCAGGAGCTTTACTATCATCCGGTTGATGTCGAGGCGGCGGCATTCTTTAGTGACATCAACAGGTGTGGCGGAACTGTGAGCGGCGGGCTCATCACATGTCCGCTGGGGACCTTTCCAGCGGGTGATCTTGCGGACGGCACCCAGGTAGATGTTGTCCTGAGGCCGACTGCCGTGGAACTTGGGCGCGGCGGCGTCGGGGTTCCGGCAACTGTGCGCCGGGCGCGCCTACTGGGCGAAGAAAGCCTGATTGAAATCGACGTTGAGGGACATGAAGGTCTTGTCCATGTGCGGGTCAAAGGCACGTGGCTCCCCGCTGAGGGGACCAGTGTTCGGGCAGCCGCAGACCCTGAAAGGGCGTTGATTTTTGCGGATGGTGTTCTGGCCTCAAACGGCAGTAATCCAGCGGATATTGCTGCCGTTAATGAATAGGCCGACCTTCAGGCCTTGCACCTTGCTGTCAAACGGGCCATCTGAGACAATAATGCAATGCAACAATTGGCGTTGCGCGGCTTCTTGAGGAGTAGGACTTATGGGACTTAGCATCTGGCAGATCCTGATCGTGGTGGTGCTGGTCATCCTCCTGTTTGGCCGTGGCAAAATCTCTGACCTGATGGGTGATGTGGCTCAGGGCATCAAGAGCTTCCGCAAGGGCATCACGGATGATGCACCCGAAGCGAAAGATGACGGCAAGACCATCGAAGGGTCTGCTGCGTCTGAGGCTCAGGACACCAAAGCCGGCGAAACAATCAAGCAGTAGCCGCATCCAGAACGGATAGATCCCGTGTTCGATATTGGCTGGCCAGAACTCCTCCTTCTGATGGTGATCGCGGTGGTGGTGGTCGGCCCTAAAGACCTGCCCAAACTCATGTCGACCATCGGCCGCTATGTTGGTCAGGTGAGGCGGATGGCAGCCGACTTTCAACGCGGCTTTGAAGATCTCGCCCGCGAGACGGAGCTGGAAGAGCTCAAGAAGGAAATCGACCGGGTCGGTGAGGGCGACATTCTTTCGTCACCGCCGCCCATTCGTCCGGATGAGGACGAAACCAAAGGCACGCAGGTCGCTGCTCCGTCGCCCGCACATGCCCCACCTGGTGCCGGAGAACGCGGGTGACTGATCGTGACGGCATGGATGACATCGAGGCCAGCCGTGCCCCGCTGCTGGAACATCTGATAGAGCTGCGCTCGCGCCTGATCAAAGGGCTGGTCGCGTTTGTCATCGCCTTTTGCATCACTTTCTATTTTGCTGAGGATATCTACGCCTACCTGACCCAGCCCTTGGCGAATGCCCTGGCGGATGACCCCAGCAGACGGCTGATCTACACCGCGCTGCAGGAGACGTTTTTCACCTACATCAAGGTCGCCATGTTCGCGGCGCTGTGCCTGTCATTTCCCGTCATCGCCGGACAGCTATGGATGTTCGTGGCGCCGGGGCTTTACAGGGACGAGCGGGGCGCTTTCCTGCCTTTCCTTCTGGCTACGCCCATCCTGTTCTTTCTCGGCGCGTCGCTGGTCTTCTATTTCATCATGCCGATGGCGACGGAATTTTTCCTTGGCTTTGAGACCACCGGCGGCGATGGCGCGCTGCCCATTCAGCTCGAAGCCAAGGTGAATGAGTACCTTTCACTGGTCATGACACTGATCTTCGCTTTCGGGCTGGCCTTTCAGCTTCCTGTCCTGCTGATCCTCATGGGACGGGTGGGGCTTGTCTCCTCAGCGGCGCTGGCCAAGCAGCGCAAATACGCCATCGTCGGCGCGTTTGCCGCGGCGGCCATCCTGACACCGCCAGACCCGATCAGTCAGGTGGGGCTCGGTATTCCCATCATTCTGCTTTACGAGATTTCGATCATCGGGGTCCGGCTGATCGAGAAAAAGCGGGACGAGAAGCGGGCAGCTGAGACCGGCGGAGAAGCTGCCTAAACGGCTTCTGGACCCGGTCCGCCGCTGCATCGTATAGAGGGGCCAGACCTCGAAATTTCGCCCCTCGAAAGATTCGCCCTCATGCATGACGTGAAATGGATTCGCGAGAACCCGGACGCTTTTGACGCTGGGATGGCCAAACGCGGCCTTGGCCCCCAGGCCGCCGACATTCTCAAGATTGACGAAGAGCGCCGCACGCTCATTCAGGAGCTGCAGGACGCGCAGACGCGCCGCAATGACGCCTCCAAGGCCATCGGCAAGGCCAAGTCCCAGGGGGATGATGCGGGCGCTCAAGGCCTGATTGACGAAGTCGCAAAGCTGAAGAGCACCATTCAAGACGGCGAAGACCGCCAGCGGCAGTTTGATCAGCGCGTCGAAACCGTGCTGTCGGCCCTGCCGAACATCCCCCTTGATGATGTTCCTCTGGGCGAAGACGAAGATGCCAATGTCGAAGTCCGAACGCATCTCGAACCCCGGCAGATGAACTTTGAACCCAAGGAGCATTTTGATCTCGGGGAAGCTGGCGGCCTGATGGATTTTGAAACTGCGGCCAAACTGTCCGGCGCGCGGTTTGTGGTGCTGAAGGGACAGCTGGCACGGCTGGAGCGGGCGCTCGCAAACTTCATGCTTGATCTGCACACCACCGAATTCGGGTACACCGAAGTCGTGCCGCCCATGCTGGTGCGCGACGCGGCCATGTACGGCACGGCCCAGTTGCCGAAGTTCGCCGATGACCAGTTCAAGACCGGCGCACCTGACGACGAAGATGCGCACTGGCTGATCCCGACAGCCGAAGTGCCGCTGACGAACCTCGCGCGGGAAGCCATTCACGCGGAAGAAGAACTGCCGCTTCGCTTTACGGCGTTCACACCCTGCTTTCGGAAGGAGGCCGGCTCCGCCGGGCGCGACACACGCGGCATGATCCGGATGCATCAGTTCGCCAAGGTCGAAATGGTCAGCATAACGACCCCGGAAACGTCCAATGACGAGCACGAGCGCATGACCCAGTGCGCCGAGGAAGTTCTGAAACGGCTGGAGCTACCGTTCCGCACCATGGTGCTGTGCACCGGTGATATGGGGTTCGGCGCGCGCAAGACCTATGACCTGGAAGTCTGGCTGCCGGGGCAGGATGCCTATCGTGAAATCTCGTCCTGTTCGCAGTGCGGTGATTTCCAGGCGCGCCGCATGGGCGCCCGCTACCGCCCGACAGGTGAGAAGGGCAACCGGTTCGTTCACACGCTCAATGGTTCCGGGCTGGCTGTCGGTCGCACCATGGTCGCCGTTCTTGAAAATTATCAGCAGGCGGATGGTTCCGTAGTCATGCCTGATGCACTCAAGCCCTATATGGGTGGCATGGAAACACTGGAGCTTGGCGCGGCGAATGGCTGACAAACTGCAAATC
>JANQMQ010000154.1 GCA_028279995.1 Candidatus Phaeomarinibacter sp.
CGGACCGTCCGGGTGCTGGGTGGGAGGGCGGATGCCATGGAGCCTGGTGACGACGGCCCTACAGGGACACGGGCAGAAACCATCAGGCGTGCTGAAGGGTAACGGACTTTGGCGATATGGCGGTGACGGCTCTGCTGGCGCGTGCGTCCTCATGCGCCCCGGCGGCTCTCGTGTCTCATACGAGGGACAGTCCGGTACAAAGGCAGCACTTGGGCGGGTGACCGGGTAACACCCGGGCCCCTTGGTGGAGACGGCCCGAGCCGAAGACCATCCGTGCGAGGAGCGCTGCCCAAAAGGCGGCCGGACGCGCTTGTTTGCGCAACTTGCATCAGACACGGACATGCTGCCTTCGGGCGGCGCTCCTGCCATCCCGTCTTGTCACCTTGCGGCCCTTTTGGGCTGTGAGGGGATTGGGCTTGGTCCTGCGCGGTAGATCTTGTGGGGGGGCTGGCCTTGCCTGTGGGTCCCTGCTAGGAACCCGGCCAACAGACCACGATATTTGAGTTTCGGAGACACAGTCCCATGGCGACCCAGAAGATCCTCCTCCTGCCCGGCGACGGCATCGGCCCTGAAGTCATGACCGAAGTGCGCCGCGCCATTGACTGGATGAACAGCCAGGGGCTGACTTCGTTTGAGGTGGAAGAGGGCCTTGTGGGCGGGGCGGCCTATGATGCCCATGGCCAGTCGATTTCCGAAGACGATATGGCGCGGGCGATGGCGGCGGACGCGGTGCTGTTTGGTGCGGTGGGCGGCCCCAAGTGGGACGGCGTGCCCTATGACGTACGGCCGGAGGCAGGTCTCCTGCGTCTGCGCAAGGACATGGAACTGTTTGCCAATCTGCGCCCGGCTATCTGCTTCGGCGCGCTGGCGGAAGCGTCGTCTCTGAAGAAGGAGCTCGTCGAAGGGCTTGATATCCTGATCGTCCGTGAGCTGACGGGTGGGGTGTACTTCGGTGAGCCCAAGGAAATCATCGAGCTTGAGAACGGCCAGCGGCGCGGCATCGATACGCAGGTCTATGACACCTACGAGATCGAGCGCATTGCGGCAGCGGCCTTTGATCTGGCGCGCACCCGCGACAATCGCGTGTGCTCCATGGAGAAGCGCAATGTCATGAAATCCGGCGTGCTATGGAACGAGGTGGTGACCGAGGTTCACAAGCGCGATTACCAGGACGTGGAACTGACCCACATGCTGGCGGATGCGGGTGGCATGCAGCTGGTGCGCGCGCCCAAGCAGTTTGACGTGATCGTCACGGACAATCTGTTCGGCGACATGCTGTCCGACGTGGCGGCCATGCTGACGGGCTCGCTGGGCATGCTGCCGTCGGCGTCGCTGGGTGCAGCGGACGCCAGCGGCAAGCGCAAATCGCTCTATGAGCCGGTACACGGTTCCGCCCCGGACATTGCCGGTCAGGGCATTGCCAACCCCATCGCCATGCTGTCGAGCCTGGCCATGTGTCTTCGGTACTCGTTCAACATAGGTGAGGTGGCGGACAAGCTGGAAGGCGCGATTACCTCCGTGCTCGACAAGGGGCTGCGCACCGGCGACATCATGCAGGACGGCATGACCAAGGTGTCCACGTCGCAGATGGGCCGCGCGGTGGTCGAAGAGATGGCGACCAACTAGGGCACATGGCTGCTACCAGTAACGGCCTCTGAATCCACGGTTGTAGTACCAGGGCCAGTCGGGCCCCCAGATGGCGCGGTTGTTGGCGCGGCGCTGTTCGCGGGCGGTGGCTTCTTCGGCGCGGATTTCGCGTAGCTTCAGTAGGCAGTTGCCAAAAGCTTCCGTTTCGGGTGTGAAGCCGAGGCCCTCACATTCAGCCTGGTCGGCTGCCAGTTGCGCCTGGGCGCGGGCGGCACGGTCTTCCGCGGAGGCGCAGGCCGAGAGGGTCAGGGCCAGGACAGCGGATACGATCAACGGCTTCATGATGATACTCCTGTTACAAGCCAATGCCGATGCCAACGCCAACACCGAAATTGCCACCACTGTCGCGGGTGGATTCCGCGGCGCGGATCTCGCGCAGCTTCAGGCGGCAGTTGCCATAGGCTTCCGTGCCTTCCTCGAAGCCAAGCTCGAGGCAGTTCTGGTGGTCGATCTCGTTCTGTGCGGCGATCTCTTCGGAGCGGTCGCCGGCACAGGCCGTGAGCGCGAGGCCCAGCGTACAGATGAGGGCCACAGCGCCTGTTTTCGTTGGTGTCATCAGGTCATCTCCTTGGACCACAACCTTATCCACCCCCGCGCCGGGTGAGCGTATCATAAGTTGGTGAGATGTGGTGTTCGCGGCATGCGGTCACAGGTGGGAGCCATGCGCGCTGTTCATTGACTGGAAGGGAGTGCGGTGACATATAAGCGCCGGAAATTGATGGAAACTGGACCTTGATGGCCAAGCACGAGACGAGCCTTGAGTTTTTGACCGCGCAGGACATGTGTCTTGCGGGCAATTCCGTGCGTTCGCTCGCCATTACCACCACTCCGACCACCAAAACCAAGACGGTCACCACCGTCTGATCCTGCCGCTTGCGCCGCTCTCCTCTCTTCTGCCGGCTCTTGAGGCAAGAGCAGACGAGACAGGGCCATGTCTGCTGATGCAGTCAGGTGCGGAAGAGGCAGAGATACAAGGAACGAAACCGATGGGTTTGAAAGTTGCAGTTGTCGGCGCCACGGGGAATGTGGGCCACGAAATGCTCAACATTCTGGATGAGCGCCAGTTTCCCGCCACGGAAGTGGTGGCCATTGCCTCGCGCCGCAGCCAGGGCAAGGAAGTGTCCTTTGGTGACAAGACCCTGAAATGCCAGGCGCTGGAGAACTTCGATTTTTCAGACACGGACATCGTGATGATGTCGGCCGGGGGCGGTGTGTCGAAGGAGTGGTCGCCGAAGATTGCCGCGCAGGGTGCCGTGGTCATCGACAATTCCTCGACCTGGCGGACGGATCCGGACATTCCGCTGATTGTTCCAGAAGTGAATGCGGACGCGATTGCCGGCTACACAAAGAAGAACATCATCGCGAACCCCAACTGCTCGACGGCGCAGCTGGTGGTGGCGCTGAAGCCGCTGCATGACGCAGCCCAGATCGAGCGCGTGGTCGTGTCGACCTATCAGTCGGTGTCCGGCACGGGCAAGGACGCGATGGATGAGCTGTTCAACCAGACCCGCGCGGTTTTCGTGAATGATCCGATCGAGAAGTCGATCTATCCCAAGCAGATCGCGTTCAACGTGATCCCGCATGGGGGTGACTTCATGGAAGACGGGTACACCACGGAAGAGTGGAAGATGACGGTCGAGACCAAGAAGATTCTCGATCCCAAGATCAAGCTGACGGCGACATCCGTGCGCGTGCCGGTGTTCGTCGGCCATGGTGAGGCGGTGCATATCGAGTTCGCCAAGCCGCTGTCGGACAAGGAAGCCCGCAACATCCTGCGGGAGGCCCCTGGGGTGCTGGTGGTGGATAAGCGCGAAGATGGTGGATATGTGACGCCGGTTGAGTGTGTCGGTGACTTTGCGACCTTCGTCAGCCGTATCCGCACGGATCCGACCGTGGACAATGGTCTGGCGCTTTGGGTGGTGTCCGACAATCTGCGCAAGGGCGCGGCGCTTAATGCGGTGCAGATCGCCGAGTTGTTGAACACGAAGTATCTGGCAAAAGCTGCCTAGGGGCTGCCTGGGCACTTTTGCCGATGAAATTCTGTGGGTGGGGCCGGTTCTGAGACGTCAGAGCCGGCCCTGCTCGTTTTGAGGGTTGCCGGGCCAGATGTTTTTTATATAATCACCGTTATGCCAAAACAGGTTGACCATGACCAGCGCCGATCCCAGCTCGCCGATGCAGCCGTTACCGCCATTGACGTACATGGTCTCGACAATGTGCGGCTGGTGGATGTGGCACGTGAAGCGAAGCTGACCACAGGGGCGGTTGTTCACTACCTCAACAGCAAGGATGACGTGCTGCTGGCGGCCTTTGACCGGGTGGCGCGCCGCAATGCGGAGCGCCTTGAGGAGACGCGCGGCATGGACCCGGTTGACCGGGCGCTGGCCTATCTTCCCAACAGCGAGGAAACGGCGCGGGAGTGGCGAGTATTTCTGCAGTTCTGGGGGCGGGGGGTAAGTGATCCGGCTTTTCGGGAGCGGCACCGCGCAGGCTACGAGGCGCTGTGCGATGCCTTGCGTCAGGAGCTGGCGGCCGGCGGAATTCGGGATGCTGCCATCGTTGCGGACGCGATGGTTGCCGGCGTTGATGGCATTGCGGTGCGCGTGGCCATGGAGCCGGACGCCTGGGATATGACCCGCATGCGCAAGACCGTGGCCTCCTTTCTACTGCCGCTGCTCGCTGCCCATCAGGAAATATCTGATCAAGAAACAATGGTGCACGCCTAGGGAGACGATGTGATGCCACAGCTGACAAGCCTGCCTGCCGCAACTGCTACTCAGGATGAGATTGCGGACATCATGGATCGCGATGGGGCGATGATCCTGACAGGTGCAATGGACGATGCCCTGTTTGCGCGGGTCGATGCTGAAACACAGCCGTTGATGGCCAAGTCCGCCAAGGGCAATGACGCCTTTACCGGCCACAACACCACCCGGACAGGTGCGCTGGTGTCACGCTCGCCGGCGTGCCGTGAAGCGGTGATGAACCAGACTGTGCTTGAGGCAGCGAACCGGTTCCTGCTCCCCTACTGCGACCGTATCCAGCTGCATCT
>JANQMQ010000167.1 GCA_028279995.1 Candidatus Phaeomarinibacter sp.
GCGGTGCCTACATGGACACGGAAACACGTGCAAGCGTGCGCGCATCGGGCAACTCGGTCTGGCTCAAGGCGGACCTTGACGTACTCATGCGCCGGGTCGGCAAGCGTCCGACCCGCCCCCTGCTCAAGGCAGACAACCCGCGCGCGGTGATGGAAAAGCTCATGCAGGACCGCAACCCGATCTATGCCGAGGCCGATATCGCTCTTGAGACAGGCGACGGCCCCCACGAAGACGTCGTGGACCGGCTGGTAGCGCTTCTGGAGCCTCTTAAGTGATCCGCCATTTACCAAGACGCTGGACGCGGCAGGCAATTAGGACCATATGGCTGCCATCATGACCCAGACGACCCACACTGTTCCTGTCAGCCTTGGGGACCGCTCCTATGATGTGCTCATCGGGGCAGGAGTACTGGCGCGCGCCGGAGAGATAATCGCACCTCTGCTAAAACGGCCCTATGTTCCCATTGTGACCGATGAAACGGTTGCCGGGCTGCACCTGGAGACGCTGACCTCGAGCCTTGACGCAGCCGGTATCAAAAGCATGCCGATCACCCTGCCGCCAGGCGAAGCCACCAAGAGCTTCAAGCACCTTGAAGAGCTGCTGGCTGCCCTGATGGATGCAGGCGTTGAGCGCTCGGACATGATCATTGCCTTTGGCGGCGGCGTTATTGGCGACCTAGCAGGTTTTGCTGCGGCAATCCTGCGACGCGGTGTCGACTTCATACAGATACCCACCACGCTGCTGGCACAGGTTGACAGCTCCGTAGGCGGAAAAACCGCCATCGACGTGCCTCAGGGCAAGAACCTGGTCGGCGCCTTCCACCAACCGCGCCTCGTATTGGCGGACACCAGCGTTTTGGGAACCCTCACCATGCGCGACTTACGCGCGGGCTACGCGGAAGTTGTAAAATACGGCCTCATTGATGATCACGAGTTCTTTGCCTGGCTCGAGACCAACGGCCCTGCCCTCGTGGAAGGCGATGAGGACCTGCGCGCTGAAGCCGTGCGCCACAGTGTCGCCGCCAAGGCCCGCGTCGTGGCGGCGGATGAACGCGAAGGCGGCCAGCGCGCCCTGCTCAATCTGGGCCACACCTTCGGCCACGCCCTGGAAACTGCCGCCGGCTATTCAGGCGATCTGTTGCATGGCGAGGCGGTGGCAGCAGGCATGGGCATTGCCTTTGATGTTTCCGCTCACATGGGCCTATGCCCGCCCGAGGATGCATCGCGCGCGAAAGCCCATCTGCGCGCAACTGGACTGCCGGCAGGTATCAGCGATCTTGAAAAACGCAACAGCCTGGATGTTCCCGACACGCAAGAGCTGATCCGGCTGATGGGTCAGGACAAGAAAGTGTCCGGCGGCAAAATCACATTCATCCTGACACGCGGCATCGGCAAGTCCTTCATCGCAACTGATGTGGACATGGACCAGGTGGCGGACGTGTTGTCCAAGAGGCAGGCCGCGTGAGTGAAACATCCATTCTGATCTCGGTGGGATCAGTCTTTCTGCTCCTGATTTTTTCAGGCTTCTTCTCAGGTTCCGAAACCGCGCTGACAGCCACCAGCCGCGCGCGCATGCATGCACTCGAGCGTGACGGCTCCAAGCGCGCCGGCGTGGTCAACGGCCTGATCGAGTTTCGCGAGCGGCTGATCGGCGCCATCCTGCTTGGCAACAACCTCGTCAACATTCTGGCGTCAGCCATTGCAACCAGCGTCTTCCTTGACCTGTTTGGCGAAGCAGGCGTTGTCTATGCGACGCTGGTGATGACCGCACTGGTGCTGGTCTTTGCCGAAGTGCTGCCCAAGACCTACGCGATCACCAATCCGGACCGTATGGCGCTTTTCGTATCGCCTGTGATCCGCATTGCCGTCTTCGCTTTCGCCCCGGTGACCGCGGCGGTTCAGTTCATCGTGCGCCGCACGCTCAGAATGGTCGGCGCCAACATCGATGACGCCGCCGAAGTTCTGTCTGCCCACGAAGAGCTGCGCGGCGCTATTGACCTGCACCACAAGGAAGGCGGGGTGGGCCGCGACGACCGCCACATGCTGGGCGGTATACTGGACCTGCGCGACCTGCAGGTGGATGACGTGATGATCCACCGCAAGAACATGCAGGCCCTGAGCCTGGACGATGACCCCAAGGATCTGGTCGAGCAGGTTCTGGCCAGCCCCTACACCCGCATTCCGCTGTGGGAGGACGACCCGGACAACATCGTCGGCGTGCTTCACGCCAAGGACCTTCTAAGGGCGCTGATTTCCCATGACGGAGACCCGACCGGCCTCGACATCAAGGAGTTGGCGACAGAAGCGTGGTTCGTACCGGAAACCACGTCGCTGGTTGAGCAGCTCAACACCTTCCGCCAACGCAAGTCTCACTTCGCCCTCGTGGTGGATGAGTATGGCAGCATCATGGGACTGGTCACGCTTGAGGACATCATCGAGGAGATTGTCGGCGAGATTTCTGATGAGCACGATGTGGAAGTCAAAGGCCTACGCCCGCAGCCTGACGGCACCTGCAATGTGGACGGCACCCTCGCCGTGCGCGATCTGAACCGGGCGCTGGATTGGGAACTCCCCGAAGAGGAAGCCATTACCGTTGCCGGCCTGGTCATCCACGAAGCTCAGACCATTCCCGAGGTCGGCCAGACATTTTCGTTTTACGGCTACAAGTTTCAGGTCCTGCGGCGCCACCGCAACCAGGTCACTGCGCTGAAAATCACCCCGCCCCGCAAGGCAATGGTTGCCGAATGACCGCTACTGCCATTCTTCGGCAGGTGTCAGCGCCTTGATCTGCAGCATGTGGATGGGTCCGCGCAGTTCTGCTGCCAGCGCCTCGTTCACCAGCATGTGACGTTCAATGCGGGACTTGCCCTCAAACGCGTCTGAGACGACGGTAACCTTGAAATGCGATTCGCCGCCTGCCGCAGCACCGGAGTGTCCGGCATGGCGGGCGGAGTCATCTGTGATATCCAGCCGCGTGGGCGACAGGGCGTCATTTAATTTTTGCTGGATGGTTTCTGCAACACTCATAGAACCTGTCCCCAAGGGTGGGTTGTTTCATAGCCGGTAGATTTACATAATCAGATCATGAGTTCCTGGGACAAATACAAAGACTTCGTCAAGGTGCCGCCGCGCTCGCGCAATGCCGCCGAGGAAGCGGCAGCCGCCAGACGCGCCCGCAAGCATGACTGCGCATGGCCGGGCTGCGATGCGGAAGGCAAGCACAAGGCCCCGACGGACAAGGCTTCCACGGGTGACGCCCGCAAGTACCGCTGGCTCTGTGCAGCTCATATCAAGGAGTTCAACAAGAGCTGGAACTATTTTGACGGCATGTCCGACGCCGATGTGCGCCGTTTCCAGAAAGAAGCAGCGACTGGCCACAGACCGACATGGAGTGTCGGCTCCAATCGTAGCGCAGCTGCTGCCAGCAAGTTCGGATTTGTAGGATCGGAAGCGGACCCCACCGTCTATGACCCACACGGATTTGCCGTGGATGGTGGCACCACAAAAACCGACGGCAAGGCCCGCCGGCGCCTGCGCCCCAAGGAAGGCAAGGCCCTGGCCACGCTGGGACTTGACGGGGATGCAACCGCCAACGAAATCAAGGCCAAATACAAGCGCCTGGTGAAAAAGCATCACCCGGACGCGAATGGCGGCGACAGGTCGACCGAGGACCGTTTCCGTAGCGTCCTGGAGGCATACAACTACCTGAAATCCACCGGCTATCTGTAGCCTGCAAGGTGGGTTACGGCGGGCCCTCAGATTTTGCTAGAGTGCCGCGCGTTCGCGACGCCTCAGGCTGTCTTGCACATACGCAAATGCATGGACCCCATGCATAGCGGATATTTTGTGTGTGACCTTGGCGTCGACCGGTCAATATGTTGCCTTACACCCATTCGGGTTGAGACAATCGCCCGGAAAAATCATCTCCTGCGCGAGGGCTGGCCCTCAGGCGCGGGATTGCCCATGCGGTAAATACCGCAATTTGAGTGTGGCATCCGCCACCACGGCGCACCCAGTGTGCCGCTAGTTTGTTGAAGAAGAGCAGTTGCCAGTCCTATGACCGAAACACCTACCGGAAACATGCCGACCCACGGACCTGACACCAAAGTGTCGGTGAGGGACGTATTCGGGTTCGAAAGCGATATGAAAGTCCCTGCGTTCAAGGAGCGCAGCGACTACGTGCCCGATCTGGATGAAGACTACCTCTTCAACCGCGAAACCACGCTGGCGATCCTTGCGGGCTTTGCCCACAACCGCCGTGTCATGGTTCAGGGGTATCACGGCACCGGCAAGTCCACCCACATCGAACAGGTGGCCGCGCGCCTCAACTGGCCGTGCATCCGCATCAACCTCGACAGCCATGTGAGCCGTATCGATCTTGTCGGCAAGGACGCGATTGTCCTCAAGGACGGCAAGCAGGTCACCGAATTCCGTGAAGGCATCCTGCCGTGGGCGCTGCAGCACCCGGTCGCACTGGTCTTTGACGAGTACGACGCCGGCCGCCCGGACGTGATGTTCGTGATCCAGCGCATTCTGGAAGTATCCGGCAAGCTGACCCTGCTCGACCAGAACAAAGTCCTGCGCCCGCACGACTCGTTCCGCCTGTTCTCCACGACCAACACGATCGGTCTGGGTGACACATCGGGGCTCTATCACGGGACCCAGCAGATCAACCAGGGCCAGATGGACCGCTGGAACATCGTCACGACCCTGAATTATCTCGACCATGACCGCGAAACGGACATTGTCGTGGCCAAGGCCAAGCACTACCAGACGGAAGAAGGCAAGAAGACCGTTGCCGCCATGGTGCGTGTCGCGGATCTGACCCGCAACGCCTTCATGAACGGTGACATCTCAACCGTGATGAGCCCGCGTACCGTGCTCACATGGGCTGAAAACGCCGAAATATTCTCCGATGTCGGCTTCGGCTTCCAGGTCACCTTCCTCAACAAGTGTGACGAGCTGGAACGCCCGACTGTGGCGGAATTCTATCAACGCTGCTTCGGCGAAGAGTTGCCGCAGTCATCCGCAACGCTTGAGATTGCTTAACCACGCTTACCAGTAGGCCTCCCGTGTCGAACACCAAGGAAAATCCGGTAGAGCCCTTCAAGAGGGCTGTCACTCAGGCGTTGCGTTCCATTGCGGGGCGCGACGACCTGACGGTGAATTTCGGCACTGAGCCAGCCAACCTCCGCGGCACCACGGTCCGCCTGCCTCTGCCAAGCAGGGAATTGCCGGCCGCTGAGGTCGCCAATTGCCGGGGATCAGCAGACTCGATTGCGCTGCGGATCGCCTACCACGATGACAACACCCACCAGCAACTCCTGCCGACAGGCGGAACGGCGCGTGCTGTCTTCGAAGCGGCTGAAACGGCGCGTGTGGAGGCGTTGGGCGCGAACGCCATGAAAGGCGTCGCCAACAATCTGACGGCGGCGCTCGAGGACAAGTGCGACAAACGGGGCTTCTCGACGATCACCGATCGTGTCGATGCCCCGATTGAAGAAGTCGTGAGCATGCTGGTGCGCGAAAAGCTCACAGGGGCCCAGCCACCGGAAGCAGCGCGCAACATGGTCGACATGTGGCGCCCCTGGGTTGAGGAAAAGGCCGGCAGTGATCTCGACCGCCTGACAGACCTCTGCCACGACCAGGAAGCTTTTGCCCGTGCCACGCGCGATATCATCGCAGACTTGGACATGGCCGATGAGCTGGGCGACACGCCTGACCAGTCCGACGAAGACAGTGACGACAATGAAGAGGGCGACGCCCCCGGCGAAGAAAATGTCGAGGGCGGCGAAGCCGAACAGGCTGAAGGCATGACCGCCGAACAGCTGGAAATGGCCGACGGCGAGCCGGACGACGGTGATGAACAGGCCGTTGAGGTTGAAGCCGAAGACCAGCAGGTGGAAGGCGAACCCGACGACAGCGCGGAAGGCCAGCAGCCCTGGCGTCCGGACGGTACGGCCGACAACAATCGCGGCGTGGGATACAAGGTCTATTCTGCTGCTCATGACGAAGTCATTGCCGCCGAAGACCTGTGTGACATGGAAGAGCTTGGCCGCCTGCGCCAGTATCTCGATCAACAGTTGCAGCAGATGCAGGGCGTCGTCGGTCGCCTCGCCAACCGCTTGCAGCGCCGCCTTCAGGCCAAGCAGAACCGCACATGGGAGTTCGACCTTGAGGAAGGCATGCTGGACGCAGCCCGCCTGAGCCGGATCGTCATCGTCCCCAAGTC
>JANQMQ010000180.1 GCA_028279995.1 Candidatus Phaeomarinibacter sp.
CCGGCCAATATCAACCACCCGGAACTGGAGCCGATGATCATCGGCCGCAACTTCGCGGTGAAGATCAACGCCAATATCGGCAACTCGGCGGTGACGTCATCCGTCGCGGAAGAAGTCGACAAGATGGTGTGGTCGATCCGTTGGGGCGCTGACACGGTCATGGACCTCTCCACGGGCCGTAACATTCACAACACCCGCGAGTGGATCGTGCGCAATTCGCCGGTGCCCATCGGCACGGTGCCGATCTATCAGGCGCTGGAGAAGGTCAACGGCGTGGCCGAGGACCTGACCTGGGAAGTATTCCGCGACACGCTCATCGAGCAGGCAGAGCAGGGGGTGGATTACTTCACCATCCATGCTGGCGTGCGGCTGGCCTATATCCACCTGACAGCCAAGCGGGTGACCGGCATTGTGTCACGCGGCGGGTCGATCATGGCCAAGTGGTGCCTGCATCACCACAAGGAAAGCTTCCTCTATGAGCACTTCGAGGAAATCTGCGACATCATGGCGAAGTACGACGTCTCTTTCTCGCTGGGGGACGGGCTGCGGCCGGGCGCCATCGCGGACGCCAATGACGAAGCGCAGTTCGCCGAGCTCGAGACGCTGGGTGAGCTGACGCAGGTGGCCTGGAAGAAGGGCTGCCAGGTGATGATCGAAGGGCCCGGGCATGTACCCATGCACAAGATCAAGGTCAACATGGACAAGCAGCTCAAGGAGTGCGGCGAGGCGCCGTTCTACACGCTTGGGCCGCTCACCACGGACATCGCGCCTGGCTATGATCACATCACGTCGGGCATCGGGGCGGCGATGATCGGCTGGTTCGGCTGCGCCATGCTCTGCTACGTGACGCCGAAGGAGCATCTGGGCCTGCCGGACCGCGACGATGTGAAGGAAGGGGTGATCACCTACAAGATCGCTGCCCACGCCGCCGACCTCGCCAAGGGGCATCCGGGCGCACAGCTGCGCGACGACGCCCTGTCACGGGCGCGCTTCGAGTTCCGCTGGCTGGATCAGTTCAATCTGGCGCTCGACCCGGAGCGGGCGCGCGACTTCCACGACCAGACATTGCCCAAGGAAGCCCACAAGGTGGCGCATTTCTGCTCCATGTGCGGCCCCAAATTCTGCTCGATGAAGATCAGCCAGGACGTGCGTGATTACGCTGCCGAAAAGGAAGCGGCGGAAGGCATGGAACAGATGGCCGAAACCTTCCGGAATACCGGCGGCGAGATCTATCAGGATGCGGAGAAGCTGGAGCAGGTGAAGGTGTCGAATGAGGCGCTGAAGGGGTAGCAAACCGGAGTCGCAAACGAGTCACAAATTTCCAGCTTGCGCAAAACCGCAAATCACCTCAGCCTCGTACGTGGTTTCAACGTATTGAAAGGAGGTGATCCAATGTCGAGTGTCACGCAGCGGGGCTTTGGGTCCTTGTCGGTAGCGGGTTCAATTGGGGCATCCTCTGAGGGGGTCCGCTAGCCGGAAGTGCTTTTAGCCCGGGGTTTCCACCCCGCTGAAGTCACGGGAAAGGGTCGTGTCCGGCAGAGCGCCGGACATGGCCCTTTCTTCTTTTCTGGCTGCTGACTGGAGGAGCGTTTGATGGATACTGCTTTCCCGCCCGCGATCGCTGAAATTGAAAGGCGCGCCGCCGCGCTGGGCTTTGACATGAATTCCGGCCGGAAGGTCGGTCAGTTGCTGGCGTCGCTGGCGGCATCCAAGCCGTGCGGGCAGGTGCTTGAGCTTGGCACCGGCTGCGGGCTGGGGGCGGCGTGGCTGCTGTCAGGCATGGATGCGGACGCCAAGCTGGTGACTGTGGATACGGACGACGGGCCGCAGGGTATTGCGCGGGATGTGCTGGGCGGCGATGACCGGGTGTCGTTCGTTCTGGAGGACGGCGGCAAGGTGCTGGAACAGACCGCGCCTTCGTCGTTTGATCTGATCTTTGCGGATGCGTGGCCGGGCAAGTTTTCGCATCTGGATGAAGCGCTGGCGGCGCTCAGGCCGGGCGGCATCTATCTGGTGGATGATCTGTTGCCGCAGCTCAATTGGCCCGATGGTCATCAGACGAATGTGGATGCCTATCTGGCGGACCTGAAGGCGCGCGAGGGATTCGCGTTCACGCAAATGGACTGGGCAACCGGGGTGGCGATGCTGGTCAGGCGTTAGCGGTGGCTGCGCGTTCGTTGCGGGCGGCAAAGCTGCTGATGGCCAGAAGGGCGAAGGCGGCCATCCAGACATAAAAGCCTGATCCCAGGTAATCGATATGGGCGTGATTGGCGATCCACTGTTTGGCGCGCAGGGACAGCAGTCCGACGGCGAAGGCTGTGGTTGCGAGATATCCGGCGCCCAGTGATTTTTCACGCAACGTGGCGATGACCGCTGCGATGAAAAACACATTGGCCGCCCAGGCGAGTTCAAGAATCAGGAACCCGTACCAGCCGGTCAGCAAGATCTGGATGCCCAGAACCGGGTCATAGTCCACGAGGTGAAGGCCCGGCAGAACCAGCGATGTCACGTAGAGGGCAAGGGCCGCTACAAGGCGAAATCTGAGAATTGTTGCCATGCCGGTTTCTACCATGTTTTGCGTGTGCGCTGTCGGCCACCGGGATGTGATGGACGCGTGACTGCGCAGGGACTTACCCAAAAGGGCCGGACGCCCTACATTGTCAGCAACACATTCTGCCAGAAGGAGGCATTGTCATGTTTCTGCGCAAAAAGGCTGAAATGGTGGCGGAAGATGCTGCGCTGCCGGGCCGGGATTTTGATATCCCCACTGCCGACACTCATTTCGTGAACGGAGCTGTCCTCAAGGGGCCGTATCCCGAGGGGCTTCAGCAGGTGCAGTTCGGCCTTGGGTGCTTCTGGGGTGCGGAGCGCAAGTTCTGGGAGCTTGATGGGGTGTATGTAACCGCCGTTGGCTATGCGGGCGGGTACACGCCCAACGCGACCTATGAAGAGGTCTGTTCCGGGGGCACCGG
>JANQMQ010000242.1 GCA_028279995.1 Candidatus Phaeomarinibacter sp.
CGGTGAGGCCGGTGGAAAGCGCCACGCCATATGCGCGGGCCATGCTCTGCTGGCTGTCCTGGGCAAAAATAGCGTCGGCGACCAGCGTGCGCTTGGCGCGCTCCACTTCTTCCGCCGTGACACCATCACTCAGCAGTTTTTCAATCTCCGCATCAAGCGCGGCTTCAACCTCATCAAGTGTGGTGCCGGGTGCGGGAACGGCGAAGAAACCGATGCTGCCATCGTCAAGGGAGGACCCGATGTACCAGCCGCTGGCACCCAGAGCGATCTTCTGGTCCACCACCAGGGACTTGTAGATGCGTGCGGTTGCTCCGCCGCCGATGATCTCGCTCAGCACGTCGAGCGCTTCCGCCTCGCCGGGCTCGCCATTGGCATAGGACGGCGCGAGATAGGCACGGCGCACATAGGGCTGCTCGACGCGGGCATCTTCATAGACAACGCGGCGGGCGGCCCGCTGGGGCGGGTCCTGCGGACGCACTCGCTGAGGGAACGCGCCTTTCGAGGGGATCACGCCGTAAAACTGCTCCGCCAGCGGACGAAGTTCCGCCATGTCGATATCCCCGGCCACAATCAGCGTCGCGTTTGCGGGGTCATACCACCTTGCATAAAAATCCAGCGCGTCCTGATAGGTCAGACCGCGCATCTCGTGCTCCCAGCCGATGATCGGCGTGCCATAGGGGTGAGAGAGATAGAGCATGGCGTTCATCTGTTCAGACAGCAGCGAGCCGGGATCGTTCTCGATGCGCGCGGAACGCTCTTCCAGAATGACGTCGCGTTCCGGCAACGTGATCTCTTCCGTCAGCACCAGACCGGTCATCCGGTCGGCTTCAAGCTCCATGACCAGCGGCAGGCGGTCGCGTGCCACGCGCTGGAAATAGCCCGTGTAGTCGTAGGAGGTGAAGGCGTTCTCGCGGCCGCCATTGCGGGCGACGGTCGCCGAGAACTCGCCATTGGGTACGTTTTCCGTGCCCTTGAACATCAGGTGTTCGAGATAGTGCGCAATGCCGGACTTGCCGCGCGGCTCGTCGGCTGATCCCACCCGGTACCAGACCATGTGTGTCACAACGGGGGCGCGGCGGTCCTCTATGACAACCACCTGCATGCCGTTGGCGAGCGTGAAGCTTTCCGGGATCGGCTGGCCGGTGGCCTCGACGATCTGTGGTTCGGACACCTCTTCGTCTGCGGCGTCAGTCTCGTTGGCGACGACAGCGGGGTCAGGCGCATCGGCGGCTGGTGCCTGTGATGGCGTGTCCGCCGCAGCCACGGGCTGCTGCGTTGCCTCCTCCTCACCACATGCCGCCAGGAGCGGCAGGGCAATCAGGAGGGCTGTCGCAGTCAGGAGGCGGGAGCCGGTGCGCATGGTGATGTATCCGAATGGAAGGTCAAACAGAGAAGGCGGATGGGACGATGCCCGGAAAGTGCATCACTCAAATATGACAGAAACGAGCCCGACCGGGCCCGTTTCATTATCTTTTGGTCATCAAGTCACGGTGAGCAGGTGTGTTGCCTAGAAGATGCCTTCCAGAAGCCCACGCTCCTCGTCCGGTTCAATGCGCGGCGTTTCACCTTCCGTCACCGGCTGGCCCAGCGCATCGTTCTGGCGCAGACGCTGGGCCTCTGCCTGGGCGTCCACCCGGCTTGGCTGCGGGGTGCGGTCCTGCCAGAAGATGATCCGGTCAGCGAAGCTGCGGTCTGCCTCAATGAGGGACTGGTATTCGTTCTCGATCAAGCGGCGCACTTCAGGGCTGGCGTTCTCCGCACCGGCACTGGCGATGAGGGCCGCCTCACCGGCACTGCCGCCGGGCTGACCAAGCACCTGTGACGAAATACCGATGTTGCGGTCGCCGTATAGAGCTGCCGCTGCAATTTCCTGAGACGTGCGGGCCTGTCGCGCGGGGGCGCCGGGGGTTGGCGGGCGCAGGGAGTAATCCGGCGGAATGGCAAGCGGTGCCTTGGTCACGATGGCGAACTCATCCGGCGGGTTCTTGCCGAGGCCCAGGGCTTCGTCGAGGCCACCGCCGCAGCCGGCCAGAAAGGCCGCGGCCACAATGGCGGTCGCAAAGCCAAGAAGGCGGGATTTGGGACGCTCAAACATGTTGGTCACTTGTCCGGTCTCACTACAGATTACACCTCAGAAAACGAGACTATGCCAGCAACGGGCCAAGGCCCACTCACTTGCTGTTTCGTTTTCTGGCTCGTTCCTCCTGGGCCGTTGGTCCAAAGACCGAGTCCCAGATCAGCAATACTACACCAAAGACGATGGCAATATCAGCCACATTGAAAACGTACCAGTAAAAGCCGAAGGCGTGGAAGCTCATGAAATCAGCTACCGCCCCGTAAATGGCCCGGTCATAGGCGTTACCTACAGCCCCACCGATGATTAACCCCACCGCCACCGCCAGCAGCCGATGCTCGATCCGCGACAGCCACACGATCAGCGCGCAGGTCACGATGAGGGCAAAAATCACCAGCACGGCCACGGCCCATGCGGAATTGGCGGGCAGCAGGCCGTAGCTGATCCCCGGGTTCCAGACCATGGTGAGATCGAAAAAGGGGGTAATTGTGATCGACCGCCGCGCCGGCAGGTCCACCCAGTAGAGAATGGCCCATTTGCTCAGCCGGTCCGAGATACCAATGGCGAGCGCCAGTATGATCCCATAGTGAAAATGGGCCGCCGGGTTGCGAAGGGACGCGATGGCCTCATCAAATTGACGTTTCAACCAGTCCATGGGGTCAGCCTGTCTCGCTCAGCAATTCAGGGCGGGCCGCAACGGCCACGGCGCATCGCCCACAGACCCCCGGATAGGATGCATTCTTGCCGACATCCGGCAGGATTTTCCAGCAGCGGGCGCATTTTTCACCTTCAGCGTGGACAGGCATCACGGCAACACCGGCGACCTCGTCGATGCGGAAGGCATCCGCCGGTGCCGTCTCACCTTCCGGCATGACCTTGAGGTCTGACGTGATGCACAGATCATCCAGCGGCACGTCACCCAATGCGGCGCGGATCGCCGTGTCATCCACGTAGACATTAGGCGCGCCCTCAAGGCTTGCACCGATGCGCTTTTCGCGGCGCTCGATTTCCAATGCGCCGGTGACCACACGCCGGAACTGGCGAAGGTTCTGCCAGCGGGCCGCCAGCGCGTCGTCCTTCCAGTCCGCCGGCACGTCCGGGAAGGTGCGCAGATGCACTGAATCATTCTCATCCGGGAAACGGGCCTGCCAGGCTTCTTCCATGGTGAACGACAGAACCGGCGCCAGCCACGCGGTGAGGCAGGAGAACACCTGATCCATGACAGTGCGGGCCGCGCGGCGGCGCAGGCTTGTGGGCGCGTCGCAATAAAGCGCGTCCTTGCGGATATCGAAATAGAACGCCGACAGCTCCGTCACGCAGAAATTCGTCAGCGCGTGATAGACGCGGGTGAAGTCGTAGGTCTCGTAACCTTCACGCACCAGCGTATCCAGCTCCGCCAGCCGGTGCAGGACGAACAACTCAAGGCCAAGGCCTTCGCTCTCCGGCGCCGCGCGCATCTCATCGACGCTGACGCGCTCGGCGTCTTCAAAGCCCGCAAGATTACCGATCAGGAACCGCACGGTGTTGCGCAGTTTGCGGTATCCGTCCGTACACGCCTTGATGATGTTGGGGCCGACCACAAGGTCGTTCTGATAATCCGAGCTCGCGACCCAGATGCGGATGATCTCGGCACCGGATTGCTGAATGACCTTGTCCGGCGCCGTCGCATTCTTGCCGGACTTGGACATCTTTTTGCCCGTCTCATCCAGAATGAAGCCGTGGGTCACCACCTGCTCATAGGGCGCGCGGCCGCGTGTGCCGCAGCTTTCCAGCAGGGATGACTGGAACCAGCCGCGATGCTGGTCAGACCCTTCAAGATAGAGGTTCGCGGGCCATGCCTGGTCTTCGCGGCCTTCCAGCACGAAGGCATGGGTTGAGCCTGAGTCAAACCAGACATCCAGGATGTCCATCACCTGATCAAAATCCCCGGCCTTGTATTCATTGCCGAGGAATTCCTGCGGATCGGTGTCGTACCAGGCATCGCAGCCGCGTTCCGACACTGCCGTGTGAATTCGCGCATTCACCGCCTCGTCGCGCAGGATCTCGCCCGTGTCCTTGTTGACGAAGATCGTCAGCGGCACGCCCCAGGCGCGCTGGCGGGACACCACCCAGTCCGGCCGGGTTTCCACCATCGAACGGATGCGGGCCTGGCCGCGCTCCGGGAACCATTCCACCGCGTCAATCGCCGCCAGCGCTTTCTTGCGCAGATCGTCATGCTCCATGGAGATGAACCATTGCGGCGTGTTGCGGAAGATAACCGGCGCCTTGGAACGCCACGAATGCGGGTAGGAGTGATCGAGCCGGCCTGAGGACACCAGATGGCCGGTTTCACGCAAGGCTTCCATCACGCTCTTGTTGGCGTCGCCGTCTTTGCCGTTGGGGCGCAGCACCGTCTTGCCGGCAAACAGCGGCACGTGATCGTAGTAGCTGCCATCTTCTGAAACCGTGTGCGGCACTTCGATGCCGTTCTGCATGCCCAGCACATAGTCATCCTGGCCGTGGCCCGGTGCCACATGCACAAAGCCCGTGCCCTGCTCGTCGGTGACAAAGTCACCCGGCAGAGCCGGCACGTCGTAGTCATAGCCCTGCCCGCGCAACGGATGTGCGCAGATGGTACCTTCGATGTCCGAGCCCTTGAGATGGGTCATCACCAGCGGCTGGTCGAGGCCAGACTCCTTCATGAAGGTTTCAAGCAGCGGCTCGGCCACCACATAGGTCTTGCGCTCCATGCCGCGTGGGCCTTCGTGGCCACCTTCCAGCAGCACATAATTCATGGTCGGCGAAAACGCGATGGCGCGGTTGCCGGGGATGGTCCACGGCGTCGTTGTCCAGATCACCAGATGCGGCGTGCGCTGTTCCGGGTCCGGCTGCAGCATCGGGTGCTTTGACTTGAGAACCGGGAAGGCCAGATAGATCGTCGGCGAGTTGTGGTCGTGGTACTCGACCTCCGCCTCGGCGAGCGCCGTCTTTTCCACCGTTGACCACATCACCGGCTTGGAACCGCGATAAAGCGCGCCGGACATGGCGAACTTCAGGAACTCCTCAACGATGGAGGCTTCC
>JANQMQ010000270.1 GCA_028279995.1 Candidatus Phaeomarinibacter sp.
GCAGCAACCTCCGGTGCAGCTGCCAGGAACGCGGTCGCAGGCGTGGGCGCGCCTTCGTAGACGTCCGGCGTCCACATGTGGAAGGGCACGGCGGAAATCTTGAAGGCCATGCCAGCCATGAAGAAGACAAGGCCGATGATGACACCCAGCGGCGCGCCTTCTCCCAGCACTTCGCCAAGACCGGCATAGGAGACGGTGCCGGAGAAGCCGTAGATGAGCGATGCGCCGTAGAGCAGCATGCCGGACGACAGGGCGCCGAGAACGAAGTACTTCAGGCCGGCCTCTGACGAGCGGAGGCTGTCACGCTTGAATGCCGCGACGACGTAAAGGGCAAGGCTCTGGAGCTCGATGCCAACGTAAAGCGCGATCAGGCCATTGGCGGACACCATCATGAACATGCCAAGCGTCGCCAGCACCAACAGCACCGGATATTCGAAGCGATTGAGGTTGTCCGCGCGCATGGACGACAGGCCCATGAACAATGCCCCGGCGGCACCAATCAGGATGAGTATCTTGATAAAGCGCGAGAACGGATCAGAGATGAAGCTGCCGCCAAATGTCGTTACGGCCTCGGACGGTGCCATTACCACGGCGACGCCGGTGATGAAGAACAGAGTGATTGCACCCATGGCAACCGGTCCCGCGTCATTGTCCTTGCGGAAGACGCCGAACATGAGCAGCGCCATGGCGCCAACGGCAAGAATGATTTCCGGCAGAACGGGTGCGAGATCAGGCATGACTGAAGCGGCTTCCATTTGTCCCCTCCCCTCTACTGCAGTCCAGCGACAGCGGATGCCGCGCCGGCTGCGTTATGGGCCTCAATCGCGGCGTTGGTGTTGGTCAGCAGGTTTTCCACCGACACAGCCGTGACATCGAGAATGGGTGAGGGATACACGCCGAAGAAGATCACCAGCACCACCAGCGGCACTAGGGTGATGAGTTCCCTTCGGTTGAGATCGAGAATGTTCTTGAGGCTGTCTTTTTCCAGCTCGCCGAAGATCACGCGCCAGTACAGGAACAGCGCATAGGCAGCAGATAGGATGACGCCCGTCGTCGCCAGAATGGCCACCCAGGTGTTGACGGCAAAGACGCCGACAATAGTCAGGAACTCGCCGACAAAGCCGCTGGTTCCGGGCAGTGCCACATTGGCCATGGTGAACAGCATGAAGATGGCGGCGTAAAGCGGCATGCGATGGACAAGGCCGCCATAGGCTGAGATATCGCGTGTATGCATGCGGTCATAGATGACCCCCACGCACAGGAACAGCGCACCGGAAATGAAGCCGTGGCTGATCATCTGGAAGATGCCGCCCTGCACACCCTGCATGTTGATGGCGAAGATACCCATGGTCACGAAGCCCATATGGGCAACAGATGAGTAGGCAATCAGCTTCTTGATGTCGGTCTGCGCCAGCGCCACCAACGACGTGTAGATGATGGCCACAACGGACAGAGTAAACACGAAAGGTGCAAACATGTCGGAAGCCACCGGGAACATCGGCAGCGAGAACCGCAGGAAGCCGTAACCGCCCATCTTCAGCAGGATACCGGCAAGGATTACCGAGCCCGCGGTCGGGGCCTCCACGTGGGCATCCGGCAGCCAGGTGTGCACCGGCCACATGGGCATCTTGACGGCGAAGCTGGCAAAGAAGGCAAGCCACAGCCAAGTCTGCACGTTGGCGGCAAACTCATGGTTGAGCAGTGTCGGAATGTCGGTCGTACCCGCCATCCAGTACATGGCCATCATGGCCAGCAGCATCAGCACGGAACCAAGCAGCGTGTAGAGGAAGAACTTATAGCTGGCATAGACGCGGTTTGCGCCGCCCCATACACCGATGATCAGGAACATCGGAATGAGCGCTGCTTCAAAGAAGAGATAGAACAGCACCAGGTCCAGCGCCGCGAAGACGCCGATCATCAGCGTTTCAAGCACCAGAAACGCGATCATGTATTCCTTCACGCGGGTCTTGATGCTGGTCCAGCTGGCCAGAATACAGGCAGGCATCAACAGCGTTGTGAGGATGATGAACAGCATCGAGATGCCGTCCACGCCCAGATGGTAGGACGCAACACCGCCCAGCCAGGCGTGCTTCTCGACGAACTGGAAGTCGGCGGTCGTGTAGTCGAAGTTCGTCCATAGCACCAGCGAGATAACGAAGGTGATGACCGTCGTCCACAGGGCCACATACCGGGCGTTGCGGGCTTCTACCTCACTGTCCGCATTGCGCACGAACAGAATGAAGAGCGCACCCAGCGTCGGGAGGAAAGTGACGAGGGATAGAATTGGCCAATCGGTCATGGCTTAGTTGGCCCCCATCAGCGAGTAGTAGGTGATAAAGGCGGCGACGCCGATCAGCATGGCAAAGGCGTAGTGGTACACATAGCCCGTCTGCAGCTTCACCACGTTGCGGGTGACGTCCAGAACCCGGGCAGCAATGCCGTTGGGGCCGAAGCCGTCAATGACGAACCCATCGCCCTTCTTCCAGAGGAAATTGCCGAGCCACATTGCAGGCCGAACGAAGATCAGGTTGTACAGCTCGTCAAAGTACCACTTATTGAGCAGGAACTGATACAGCGGCTGCTGCTCGCGGGCGAGGTTCTTGGGAATGTCAGGCTTGGCTATGTAGAAGAGCCACGATGTTGCAAACCCCAGTACCATCATGACGAACGGAGACCATACGACCCAGGCCGGAGCGTGGTGGAACTCATCCATAATGTTGGTCTGGTTGACGATGGCTGCTCCCCAGAAGTCCGCCTGATAGTGGCCGACGAAGAATTCCTTGAACGGGAAGCCGGCCAGTACTGTTCCCACTGACAGGACGATCAGCGGGATGAGCATGACCCACGGGCTTTCATGGACATGGCTGATGACTTCATTCGAGGCACGGCTTTCGCCATGGAAGGTCATGAAGATGAGCCGCCAGGAATAGAAGCTGGTCATCAGGGCAGCGACCACTGTCAGGGTGAAGGCATAGCCCGCCAGTTCCACGTCTGCCATGTAAGCGGCTTCAATGATCGCGTCCTTGGAGAAGTAACCGGCAAGATAAGGGAAGCCCGTCAGTCCCAGCGTACCAATGATCATCATGATCCAGGTACCCGGGATCATCTTGTAGAGCCCGCCCATCTTGCGCATGTCCTGCTCGTCAGACATCGCATGGATAACCGAACCCGAGCCAAGGAACAGCAACGCCTTGAAGAACGCATGGGTGAACAGGTGGAAGATGGCAATCTGGTACGCACCGATGCCGATCGCCACGAACATGTAGCCCAGCTGCGAACAGGTCGAGTAGGCGATGACACGCTTGATGTCGTTCTGGACGAGACCGACCGTGGCCGCGAAGAACGCGGTCGTCGCGCCGATAAGCGTGACCAGCCAGAGGGCATCCGGTGAAAACTCGAAAATCGGAGACGTGCGCGCCAGCAGAAACACCCCTGCCGTCACCATGGTGGCCGCATGGATGAGGGCGGAAACCGGGGTCGGGCCTTCCATGGCATCCGGCAGCCAGGTGTGCAGCAGGAACTGCGCCGACTTGCCCATGGCCCCCATGAACAGCAGCAGACAGATCGTCGTGATGATGTCGAGCTGCATACCGGCGAAAGCAAAGGTCTGGCCGGCAATTTCCGGCACCGCTGCAAACACCGCGTCGAACTCAAGGGAGTCGAAGGTGAAGAAGATCGCCGCCAGGCCAAGGATCAGGCCGAAATCGCCGACGCGGTTCACCACGAAGGCCTTCATGGCTGCCGCATTGGCGCTCGGCTTCTTGTACCAGAAGCCGATCAGCAGATAGGAGGCAACGCCCACCCCTTCCCAGCCGAAGAACAGCTGGACGAAGTTGTCGGCCGTCACCAGCATAAGCATGGCGAAGGTGAAGAAGGAGAGATAGGCGAAGAACCGCGCCCGGTGCGGGTCATGGCTCATATAGCCAATGGAATAGAGATGCACGAGCGACGAGACTGACGTCACCACGACCAGCATCACCACTGTGAGCGTGTCGATGCGGATCGACCAGTCGACCTCAAGCGCACCGGAGTCGATCCAGCGCAGCAGTTCGACCTTGCCGGAGAACCCACCGATGGCCACATCGAAGAAAGCGATCCAGGACAGCAGTGCCGTCACCAGCAACAGCGAGGTTGTGACGATTTCAGCGCCGCGATGGCCGATCACCCGGCCGAACAGGCCTGCCGTGAGGGCGCCGATCAGGGGCAGTAGAAGTATGGCTGAATACATGGGTTGCTCGCCCCTAACCCTTCAAGAGGTTGACGTCTTCAACCGCGATGGAGCCGCGATTTCGGAAGTACACAACCAGGATGGCAAGGCCGATGGCTGCCTCGGCG
>JANQMQ010000272.1 GCA_028279995.1 Candidatus Phaeomarinibacter sp.
TTGCGCAGCTGACCGCAGGGGATGACCCTCGTCATCTGCTTGCCCCACAGAACACTCGCGGCCTAAGGTGCGCCGCTTTCACAACCGCTGGAATTTGACCCCACCCCATGCGTTACGTATCGACCAGAGGCGACGCGCCGGTCCTTGATTTTGAAGATGTGCTGCTGTCAGGCCTCGCCCGTGACGGCGGCCTGTATGTGCCTGAGACGTGGCCGGCTTTCAGCGCGACGGATTTTGCCGACATGGCCGGCCGTCCGTACACGGAAGTGGCCGCCCGCATTGTCCGTCCCTTTGCTCCCTCGATCGCGGAAGCGGATATCGCCGCGATGGTGGATGCGGCCTACGGAACCTTCTCGCATCCCGCCGTCGCGCCTCTTGCGCAGCTCGATGCAAACGAATTCCTGCTGGAACTGTTTCACGGGCCGACCCTGGCCTTCAAGGATCTGGCGATGCAGCTGCTGGGCCAGCTGTTCTCCCATGTGCTGACCAAGCGCGGTGAAAGGGTGACCATTGTGGCAGCCACGTCCGGGGACACCGGTGGCGCCGCCATTGAAGCCTTTGCCGGTCTGGACGCAGTCAACATCGTGGTGCTGCACCCCAAGGGACGTGTCTCGGATGTCCAGCGCCGTCAGATGACAACGGTTCAGGCCTCCAACGTTCACAACGTGGCGCTGGAGGGCAACTTTGATGACTGCCAGGCCATCGTCAAAGCCATGTTCAACGATCTTGCTTTCCGGGATCGGGTGAAACTTGCCGCCGTCAATTCCATCAACTGGTCACGCATCCTGGCTCAGGTCGTCTATTACGTGACGGCGGCAACGACCCTTGGTGCCCCTCACCGCAAGGTGTCGTTTTCCGTACCAACCGGCAATTTTGGAGACATCTTCGCGGGCTATGTGGCGAAGCGCATGGGGCTGCCGATTGACCGTCTGGTGATCGCCACCAACATTAACGACATTCTGGACCGCACTCTCAAGACAGGCAGCTATACGGTTGAGGGCGTCACGCCAACGGATGCGCCGTCCATGGACATCCAGGTCTCAAGCAATTTTGAGCGGCTGCTGTTTGAAGCCTATGGCCGCGATGCGTCCAAGGTGCGCGCCGCCATGGGGTCCCTCAGCCAGTCCGGCAGCTTCTCCATTGAAGAAGCGGCGCTCACCAAAATCCGCGAGGATTTTGGCTCGGACCGCGTGAGCAATGACGCGATGCACGCGACCATGCAGCAGGTCTTCTCAACTCTCGGCATGCAGATCGACCCGCACAGCGCTGTCGGTCTTGCTGCCGCACGTGCCGCACTGGACCCCAATGGCGCACCCATGGTGACCCTTGCAACCGCACACCCTGCCAAGTTTCCGGCAGCGGTTGAGGCTGCGACTGGTCAGCATCCCAAGCTGCCGCCACATCTCCATGACCTCTTCGACCGTGAGGAGCGTATGGAAGCTCTGCCGAATGACCTTGCGACATTGCAAAGGTTCGTCGAAGACAAGATCGCCGCCTCATGACAGTTGCCGTTTCGCGCCTCGACAACGGGTTGACCGTGGTCACCGACGCCATGCCCCATATCAGGACGGCCGCTGTGGCGCTGACCGTCAATGCGGGGGCGCGCCATGAGATGGCGGACCAGCACGGCATAGCGCATATGCTTGAACATATGGCGTTCAAGGGCACGGCGACCCGCTCAGCAGCTGACATTGTCGGCGCAATAGAGCGTGTCGGCGGGTCGCTCAACGCGGCCACATCCCATGAAAACACGGTCTATGCAGCACGCATTCTGGCTGAAGACGTGCCGCTCGCC
>JANQMQ010000306.1 GCA_028279995.1 Candidatus Phaeomarinibacter sp.
CAGGAAACATATCAATCAGCCAGTAGGCAATCGTCTCAAGAGAGCCAAAGAAGATCAGCAGACCGGTTCCGACCAGAAGCAGACCCGCGGCGATCTCGACCTTGTGCATATGCTTGCGGAACCGTGCCGAGAACGCCAGGAAGCTGCGCACCCCCAATGCAGCCAGCAGGAAAGGCATTCCCAGACCCAGCGAATAGACACTCAGCAACGACACGCCATAGCCAAGATCATCACGGCTGGCAGCGATAGACAGAATTGTTGCGAGGATCGGACCGATGCAGGGTGTCCAGCCAAACCCGAAGGCGAGGCCGATCGCATATGGACCTAGGGCCTGCATGGCAGGTGAACGTGTCGTTTCGTCGTCGCCGGTCGCGGGGCCGAGTGTTGCCGGCATCATCCGCGCTTCACGATCAAGAAGCGCAATCCGGAAGAGGCCCATGTAATGAAGCCCGAGGATGACAATGACGGCGCCAGCGACGTAGCCGATCATGACCTTGTTGGCGAGAATGAGCGGGCTGATGACGGACGCGGTCGCGCCCAGCGCCACAAAGACAGTCGAGAAGCCAAGAACAAAGCCAAACGCGCCGACAAGCGTCCGCCGGGTCAGGTCTTCGTCTCCGTCTGACAGAGCCTCAAAAGTCGTACCCGCCATGTAGCTGAGATAGGCGGGCACCAGCGGCAAGACGCACGGGCTCAGAAAGCTGATAAGCCCGCCGATAAACGCTGCCAGATAAGAGATGCTGCCGGTGTCCATGAAGCCATACTATGGGAATTTGAATTTCGGCTGTGATCATACGGTGACGCGGCGCTGTTTGGCGCGTCAAACCCCCGTGATGACCTGCGAAGAATCCGCGCAGGGTTAACGCTCGCGGAACACCGTCCCGGCGATCCAGCCCGCCAGAAGTGCAACCAGAACAGCCGCAACCCCATAGAAAAAGGGGGTCTTCTGCGCAAAATTGTACATGAAGCGCTCGATGCCGGATTTGTTGATGATCAGGTTGATCGAGCGTTGGCTGCTGATCGCTCCATTGCGCACGAGATACACCGTCGCGACATAGGATCCCACCGGGACATTGGCCGGAAGGGCAATCTCCGCCCGGAACAAGGAAGGTCCTACAAAGGTGATGGACCCCGGGGCTTCCGCATACAGCCCTTCCTGCGTCTTGGCGCGCACGACCGCTTCGCGATAACTCGTGGGTAGCGCCCGTGTTTCTTCGCCGGTGGAGATGTCCAGGGCTGGTAGCCCGATCTGGGCATTTGCAAAGACGTCGGGCGCCGCAATCTCTTCAAGTGGTCTCGTGCTGGCCACGTGATAGAAGCCGGGTGCCGCTGGCACATCAAACGCATCCGTGTTGACCCAGATGCCGGCGATCCTCTCCTTGCGCCGGATGGTCAGTGGTTCATACGGACCACGAACAACTGCGATCACATCCCGCTGCAGGGCCGGGGTCACATTGTCCGGTGCGTCCACATTTCCGAAGAGCAGTATCTCAGCCCCGGTGAAATTCGATGTGATGGCAATGAGCTTCTCACTGAGATCCATCACCACAGCTTCGCCGTCCATCGGTGTGCCGTCTATGATCTGCGCGTGCGCTGCCGAAGGGAGGATCATCAGTGCAATGATCAGCGCGAAAACCCTGAGCGTTGGAAGAAGCATCATTCACCTCCTCCAATCATCACGGTGAACAGGTCGTCCGGCGTTGCCACCAGATCCCAGGCAAGCCGCAGGCACACGGCGATGACCATGAGTGCCAGCAGCGCCCGCAGTTGCTCGCCGCGCAGCTTATGCCCGACCCGCACACCGACCTGAGCGCCAATGACCCCGCCGACGAGCAATAGCATCGCCAGCACGATATCCACGGTCTGGTTGAGGGTTGCATGCATGATGGCTGCCAGGCCGGTCACGAACATGATCTGAAACAGCGACGTGCCGACCACGACATTCGTCGGCATCCGCAGGAGATAGATCATGGCCGGCACCATGATAAATCCACCGCCGACACCCATGATCGCCGCGAGAACACCGACTGCCAGGCCGATCAGCAGTGGCGGAACGGCTGAGATGTAGAGACGGGACCGGCGGAACCGGATCTTGAAAGGGAGCCCGTGGATCCATCCATGAGTACCGGGCTTGCGGGCGGCGACCGATTTGCCCGCGCGCGACGCGCGAATGGCACGAACGCTTTCAACCATCATCAAGGCGCCGATGATGCCGAGAAAAACGACATAGGCGAGGGAGATAAAGAGGTCAATCTGTCCCTCGGAGCGAAGGGCGCTGAAGATCAAGACACCAATGAATGATCCAACCGCACCACCCGCAAGCAGGACGCCCGCCATCTTGAAGTCAACGGCTTTCCGCCGCCAGTGTGCCAGCACACCGGACATGGAAGTGGCGACGATCTGGACTGCTTCAGTCCCAACTGCCACAGCGGGGGGAATGCCGGTAAAGATGAGCAGGGGTGTCATCAGGAAACCGCCGCCGACACCGAACATGCCGGACAGAAACCCCACCGCGCCGCCAAGCCCCAGCAACACGAATGCGTTGACTGAAAGCTCAGCAATGGGGAGGTAAATCTGCACCCTGAGTGAGACCCCGTATCAGGCGATGGCTTGTTGTTGTTTTTGCTGACCGGACCGGAACAGCGAACAGTCTTCTTGCTAGCACACAAGACACCATTCAGCCATGGCACAGATGGGAAAGCTGCTAGATAGCGGCCTTCTGAAGGGCATCCAGAAGCCGGGTATCGATGCGCCCGGTGACTGCCATGCCTTTGTCCCGCTCAAACTTCCGCACGGCATCCAGCGTCTTGTTACCTGGTTGTCCGTCGGCCGGGCCCGCATCGTAACCAAGTGAGCCCAGAATACGCTGTGCTTCACGGACCATGGCAGCGGAGGTCATTTCCGGTTTCCATGACACCTGGTTGGCACCGGCATCAGCCGGGCGCGGTGCAAATGTCCGTGCGGCAAGCTCCGCATCCACAAGCTTGGCAGCATCGACCGAGTTCTTGAGAGCTTCTGCCCGAGCACCAGCATCAGCGTCGCCATTCGCGGACGCGACAGAGAACCATTTGTACGCCTCGGCCAGATCGCGCTCCACACCGAGACCACGCTCATGGAGGATGGCCAGGTTGTATTGTGAGTCCGCCAAACCGTGCGTCGCCGCCGCATCGAAGCTACGGGCAGCACCGGCAAAGTCCTGCGGGCCCCCGGCGCCTTCCGCCTGCATGACGGCCAGATTGTGCATGGCCTTCACGTTGCCCTGCGCAGAGGCTCGTTCATACCAGGTCCGGGCCTTGGTCGGGTTCTCAGGAACACCAATGCCTTTTTCAAACATGGTTCCCAGTCGATACTGAGCCGGCGCAAGTCCCTGCTCGGCGGCGCGATTCAGCCAGTAGGCTGCCTGCTCGTTGTCCTGCGGCAGCCCATTCGCGCCATTGGCATATCGTTGACCGATTTCATACTGCGCCGACGGATTGCCGTTGGTTGCCGCCTCACGAAGAGTTTGACGGGCAGGCACAGCAGCCGGAGCGCTAGACGGCAGCGAGGCCACGTCCACATCCT
>JANQMQ010000095.1 GCA_028279995.1 Candidatus Phaeomarinibacter sp.
AAAGCGCGGATGGCATGAGTGAACCACCATCCATACCGCCATATCCCCAATGCACCGATGACCAGGGTGATTGTTCTTGTCTCCGCATCCCAGACGGGGTTCGGCAGAAGCAGAATGCCCAACAGGCAGCATCCGAAGTAGAACACGACATGATAGATCGCAGCCGGCGTCCACTTCGTCCAACCGGTTGCCCAATTCGTCGGTTCATCGAGATTTGAAACTGTGTCCCACCTGATCATGCGGGTCCCCTACTCCGCATGGGCGATGCGCGCATACATCGTGCTTGTCGAGCGCTTCTGAAACACCACAATGGCCGGAAGCCCAGGTAGGATCTGGGCTGCATCGCCTTGCTGTTCTTCAAGCAGCCGAAGGGAAACCGCGGCGGAGCGTTCCTCCGGCCCCTTCCACTCATACTCTGCGTTCTTCAAGTCGACACCCGTGGCGCTGCGGTCGATCCGCACCACCTGTGCGGGCACATATCGGTTGAGCGCAGGAAGGTAGACGCTTGCCGTATCGTTCATCCCGACGCGCAGCACTTCATCCTGTTTGAGATAGGCCGTCACCGTCGCAGGCGCTTCCTTGCGCACCAGGGCAATGGGTTTGTTGCGCGCCAGGGCCTGTCCACCAATGCTGAAGACCTTGGCGATGTATCCATTAAACGGGGCGCGAACCACGAGCGCCTTTTCCGCATCGAGCAGAAGCTCAAGACGGCTTTCCGCGACTTCATAAGCCCCGCGTAGCTCATCAATTTCCAGCATCAACACATCGAGATCGTTGACAAATTCCTTGTGATTGTAATGCCGACGCTCGGACGCACTGTTCATCGTGGTGGCCAGTTCCAGATTGGCTTCCGCTTCGCGCAGAGCGGATGCGGCTTTCATCTGGCGCTCCTTGGCCGCCTCCCACTGGGCGCGGGTCGCATACCCTTTCCGCCACAAGGGCTGAATACGCTTCAGATGGCCGTCGGCGGCCTTGAGTGCTTCGCGCCGGGCTTCGACCTGAGCCGACGCAGTATCACGGTCCACCTGACTGACAATCTGGTAGAGCTTCAGACGTTCTGTCTCGATGTCATACTGCTTCTGGGCACGGCGGAAGTCATCGCGCGCCTGCCGGCTACGAATTCTGGCTTCCTGTATGCGTGCGGTGAGCTTGGTGTCTTCAATTCGCGCCAACTCCTGACCCATGCGGACAGGCATTCCTTCCTGCAGCAGGATCGGCTGCACAACACCGTCGACCGGCATGTTGAGAACCTGAAGCGGTGCCGATACCACGGCCGTTTTTACCTCCAACTGCGTTGTGTTCGAATAGATCAGAGCAGCCGAGTAACCAAAGATGCCCAGGCCCAGCATCAGGTAGAGGCCCGTCATCACAATGGTCTTCAATGGCCAGCGTGACAGACCGATCTCGTCGGTCGGATTAGGATCAGGCTGTGTCGAGATGGGTGTCACGGGAACATCAATCCGGCAGATAGTGTCATCCACCGTCGCCATCTTGCCGCGGATCAGATCGTCCAGAAAGTGCCTTAGCAGATCATGCCCGCGTTCACTGAGCGCGTGAAAGGCGCACGCGAAGGAGGCCGCCTCCACGTCAACACGAAGAACTTCAATCTCTTCTTCAAATGAAATGTTGAAACCCTGGAACGGCAGAGCAAGGCTCACCGGCAGAACATCGCCGACATCCGGCAGAGCGCCGGCAAAGCTATCCATACGCAGACCGCCAATGCCCCAATCGGCCACCTGCTGCGGCGCGCAGACCGCAACAGTAACCACCAGCGGGGCCGTAACCCGATGATGGCGCCTCTGGCATGGGCGTTCACGAATGATCTGCATGTCCTGCACTCCTTTGCAGTCGAAAGCAGCAATGGCCATGCCACACGGAAAACCTGCTGGCATATGGGAAACTCAAGGAAAACCGGGGAATTATTTTGAACACGCTCGACCAGATCGAGTGGAACCCGATGCATTTTGCAAATTGCAATGCTGCTGCTTGCAGCCTGCACCACTAGCCCGGGTCAGCGGCGTGCCGGCGCAGCCCGGTCTGACCGGCCCTTCAGACTTTATTGACCATGCAATCAGCAGGAATACGCCATTTTCGCCCTGGCTCGCATGGCACGTGGGTCATTCGTACACGGATGGCACATCGCTTGTAGTTCACCTTCCTGGACAAGTCTGTCAATCACAAGGGAGTACTCCAATGGCGAGTCTACCAGCCACGCATCCCCTTATCGGGACGCGTGAAGACGATACCCTTCAGGGTACCCGGCACTCGGACGTTATGTCCGGTGCCCGGGGCAATGACGTGATGACCGGGTACACCGGTCATGATGAAATCTGGGGTGGTCAGGGCGACGACCTGATCTACGGCCAAAGTGGCAATGACTTTCTCTACGGCTCAGGCGGCCCCAACCTGATCCAGGTCTCAACGATTCCGATCTTGGGCGATTATCCAGTCTCTGTGGTCTTCGAAGGTGAAACCGCCGGGTATCGCAACAGCTTCGGCTACTACAAGATCAACAGCGACACCGGTGAGATCTACGACGTCAGAATGATCTGGGAAAATGCCTCGCTCCAGGGAAGCGGCGGCAGTCTCATTGGCGGTCAGTCACGTGAATATCTTGACGTGGCCGACGGCGACAGCCTTGGCTTCTTCATCGTGTCGAACGGCTACAGCTACAACAACTATGCCGCCATGGAAGGCGGCTCGCTCGCGTTCCTCGATGAGGATGGCAGCACTGCCACGCTGAACAGCATAAACCCGAAGCTCGTTCATATCGCTGACGACGGCACACAGACCGAAGTGCGTCATCACCAGTATCACACGGCCGCTTTCGACGACACGGTGGGTTTGAACCCGGATGGCCTGCTTCATACGACAGGTGTACTCAAAACGGACATGGGTACCTTGACCCTCGGGTTTGAAGACCTCTTCAACGGCGGTGACCGAGACTTTGACGACTCGGTCTTTACCGTGGATATCGGCACGGCCAACGCGCAGGTGCTGAATGCCCACTACCGCACCCAGCAGGGCCTTCCCGACAACACATACGATGGCGACGGCAACACACCGGGCGTCGTCGACGTGCAGGACAATGACATCCTGTGGGGCGGTACCGGCAATGATGAGCTGTGGGGTCACAAGGGGAATGACCAGCTCCATGGCGAGAACGGCCAGGATGAACTGCATGGCGGCAGCGGCGATGATCTGTTGACCGGTGGCAGTCATGATGACGTTCTGTATGGCAACCTCGGTGCCGACACCCTTCGTGGAGATAACGGCAATGACAAGCTGTATGGCAACTCGGGAGACGACAATCTGGACGGCGGCGGCAACGACGACCGTTTGGAAGGCGGTTCCGGCAACGACACGCTCGAAGGTGGTATCGGCAACGACGAGCTGCTGGGCGGCTCGGGCAATGACGTATTGTCCGGCGGCAATGGCAATGACAACCTCACCGGCAACAGTGGTGATGACGTGCTCAGCGGCGGTGCCGGCAGCGATGATCTCACCGGCAGCAGTGGCAATGACACGCTTGATGGCGGGTCCGGCCACGACACGCTGACCGCAGGGTCAGGCAATGACACGCTGCGTGGCGGGTCCGGTAACGATGTGCTCTACGGCAACAGCGGCAACGATGTGCTTGATGGCGGTTCGGGAAATGACATCATCAATGGCGGATCAGGTGTCGATACTGTCGACTACAGCACCTGGGACACGCGGGTGATCGTCAAACTGAAGGAAAGTGCCACCAAGGGCGATGGGACCGACACGCTGATCAACATCGAGAACGTGATCGGGACCGACTACAACGACAAGATCATCGGCGACTCCAAGTCCAACCAGATCAATGCCGGCGACGGCAATGATTACGCCTCGGGCTATGCCGGTGATGACATTGTCTACGGTAACGCCGGCAATGACTATCTGCTGGGTGCCGGCGGCTCGGACGCTGTGTTCGGTGGATCAGGCGATGACCTCCTTCGCGGCGGTCGTGGATCTGACAAGCTGACCGGTGGCATCGGGAACGACGAACTGTGGGGCGGCAGCCTCAACAGTCCCGATGCAACGCAGGATACGTTCTTCTTCGACATCGGCAGCGGCTCGGACACCGTCGCCGACTTTGAAGTGGGTATCGATATCATTGCGTTTGCAGATGAGTTGATCGGCGATACGTTGGAGTTTCTCAACTCACTGACCGATACGGATCTGGGTGCCGTAATGGATCTGACGGTCTTCAACGGACAGGAAGGTGACCAGGTTCTGTTCACTGACCTCACAACCAGTGACTTTCAGGACATGAACCTCGCCTACGCAACAGGTGACGATTGGGCGTTCCTAGCCTAGTTGATACGGGACGTAGAAAAGCCGGAGCGG